>JANODD010000186.1:0-28527 GCA_031412515.1 Planctomycetia bacterium
CGAAGCCTGCGACGGCGACGGCTGCAATGGGAAAGCCTTTGACGATTACATGCGTCGATTCGCGGCTGACGTGCTTGGCAAGCCGCTTGAAAAACTTTCGCCCGATCATCCGATTTGGCACGCCGAGCGATCGGTGGATCTAAAAACTATGCCGGAGAATTTTTGGCTGTATGGCGTACAAACTTGCTGTAGGTTGGGACTAGTTTATTCGCCGATGCCGCTTTCGTGTCGTTGGGAGTTGAATATTCCGTATGGAGCTCGCCCTAACTACGGACCCAAGATTCAAGCCGTGCTGGACAACACGACATTAATAGGGGTGAATGTGCTGTCCTATGTGACCGGCAAAGAACTGAAACAGAAACTGCAATCGATTCTAGTGCTCGACGAAGTTAAAAATCTGACACCGACCGATCGTGGAGTGTTTGTTTTGCCACAGTTGCAACACAACGCGGCGGCCGATGATGCGCCACGGGCGATTACAAACTTGATCGAGTGGATGGGGAAAGAGAATCCATTTCGAATGAGCAGTGAGCATCGGATGGTACCTATTGCCGATGAAGAACTGCAAAAGCATCCGCTTGTTTTCATGCATGGTCGCGGCGAGTTGAGATTTAATGAAGCCCAGCGAAGCACACTGCGAACTTTTTTAAAGAACGGCGGATTTATCTTTGCCGATGCGATATGTGCCGACGAACAATTTACAGCCAGCTTTCGACGTGAGATGGCAGTGATTCTGAACACCGAGCTTCAGCCGATTAATGAAAGCCATGAGCTCTTGCAAGGGAGTCGTTTCTCCGGCTTTGATATTCGTCAGGTCAATGTGATCGATCCTCAGCGAACTAAGGAGCAGATCTCGGTCAACCGTCGCAGGATTTCACCGCAATTGGAAATTGCAAGTTTAGAAGATCGTGTCGTCGTTGTCTTCTCACCGCTTGATCTTAGCTGTGCTCTGGAGAGTCGTCATTCGCTTCAGTGTCGTGGCTACATGCGCGACGACGCCGCGCGGATCGGCATCAACGTGATTTTGTTCGGCTTGCAGCAGTAAAGAGCAATGATTCTGGTTATCCCGTCCAGCTTGGAGCGAGTGAACTGTCGGCATTAGCCGCAGGTCTAGTGAGCCGACGGCGCTAGCCGCGGGTCTCGAAGTCGGGCGGTTTGAACTTCTAAAAGTCTAGCCAATGTTGTTTGTTGCTCACGTCGTGATGCTTAAGTTGGATTACTTTTTATGAACGACTAGTACTTCGAAACCCGCGGCTAGCGCCGTCGGCTCACGAACCCGCGGCTAGCGCCGTCGGCTCACGAACCCGCGGCTAGCGCCGTCGGCTCACGAACCCGCGGCTAGCGCCGTCGGCTCACTGAACCTGCGGCGATGCGATCTACATACTTGGTATGGATCGCAACGTTGAAAAAGTCTGTATGCGACTGCTGCTTTCGGGGGTCGAAAAACAACAAAACTGAAAAGTCAAATTGCACTTATTCTCGGGACCGCTATGTCATTTGCTGGAAAACGCATTCTTTTGCAACAAATCCTTTTCTCAGTTCTCTTCAGCTTCGTATCCGTGGTGGAGTGTACTGCGCAGTTGAATTTGCCGCAGTTCCAGTCAAATGAAGCGACGCAGGAGCAGCTGCGTTGGCGGCATGAAAGCAATGGAGTACGAGCCTTTATTCTTGCCCCAAAACAACTGAAGCACCAGCGACGTTGCTTGGTCATCTTTGCAACGCCTAATGGCAATACGCTCGAAGAAACGCTGGGGTGCTTGAGTTCTAGGCAGCTTAGCTGGCGATTTGATATTCAACATGTAGCAGCGCAGATGCGATGGTTACGTCATCAAGATCAAGAAACCGATTACATTGTTGCAGTCGTGCAAGCTCCACAACTTAGTTGGCCAGAATTCCGTCGCAGCAATCCAGATTCGAACGGCTGGATATCGAAGTTCGTTGAAACGATCAAGGATGAAGTGTCGGCCACCGAAGTTGTGATGGCTTGTCACAGTGGAGGTGGATCTTTTCTGTGGGGATGGATGAACGCGCATGAGGAATTGCCGTTGTACGTTAACCGCATTATTTTCTTGGATGCTAACTATTCATTCTTAACTGAGGATGGACACGATCGAAAACTGCTGCAGTGGCTCAACGGGGCGAAGGAGAACGTGTTAGTCGTTGTTGCGTATGACGACCGCGAGATCGAACTGGATGGAAAGAAAGTCGTGGGGGCTGACGGGGGCACTTATCGAGCCACGCAGCGGATGCAGAAGAGTCTTGCGTCAGAGATTCAGTTTACAGAGACGCAGGACAGAAGCTTTCGTAATTGGATTGGCCTGGACGGGCGAGTCCAATTGCTGGTTCATCAAAACCCGGAAAATAAAATACTTCATACCGCCTTGGTGGGCGAAATGAATGGGCTAGTCTGCGGTATGACCCTTGCAAAGAAAAATAGTACTTCTGAAGTTCCGCTCAGCGAGCCTCGCGTGTACAGCGATTGGATTCAAGCCGAGTTTTTCAAGGATCCGAGAATCTGCTCTGCAACCAAGGATCCGAAAGACAACGGTCTGCAACTGGATCTCCCCGTAAGATCCATGGACGCAGAAACGGGTTCTCAGTTCTGCGAGCGTATTTCAAAGCTCGGCCGCCAAGAGCGTGAAGTCGAAATCGTTAAGGCAGTTCTTTCTGGTAACGTTCCGAGTATCTCGCGAAAGATGGTTGGCATTCAAGTTAGCTTGCCTAGCAACACCCTGGGAAAAGTCGATCGGCTGCATCAAGCAACTTACTATGTCATGTGTGACTACATGGCCATCGGTTCGGACATGGATTACGTACGCATACCGATCACACCTAACGCAGCGATTCAAATCTGCGATCGTATTCACTGCGAACTGATTACGGAGAAGATCTCCGATGATGTTTACTCGGCTGCGGAGCGGCGAATGGTGCCTCATCCGTTAACTGTGGATCGGGATCAAATTTCGGCATTTGTCGCTCATAACAGCGCGATCGACGATGTTCTGCGAGAAAAAGAAGGTTCGTTAACTGTTGGAATTAAAAAGGACATTGTGATAACAAACCGTTTGAAGGAAAAATCACATCGGGTTGCGATTTATGGATGGCACTATCCAGATGGTCGCGTTATCCAGTCGCTGTACGTTGGGCATGTCGATTGGTATGTGGACTACAGTCATGGGTTGCGTTTGATGAGCAACCGAATGTTAATCGATGGTGTTCCATGGAATGTTCGGGACGTAGTATTAAATAGCGAACTTTGCGGGTTGCTGTCGCGAGAGGGCACGATCGATGTGGAGGACTTGCGAAACGCGTCGCAATGGTAACACAGACCCCCCGCGAGCTTGACTCGCGGGTGAATAAGTTTGGTAAGCTAGGCGTCGGAACCGCTATCTCCCATTGAACCTTGTTCCCACCGCCAGCGGCGGTGGGAACAAGGTTCAATGGCGAGGAGGTGGAGTCGACGCTGCCTAGAACGCCAAACTTTGTTCCCCTGCCAGATAAACTGGCAGGGGAACGCTGTAAATCCTTAGGTAGCTCACCTACTTGGTCCTTACAAAGACTCTCAGTCGCTTCGAAGTGTAAGTTGCGGCGTTTCCAGTAAAGGTCCAGTCGGTTGTGTTTCAGCCATTGGAGCAACTGAGCGAACTTTAGCCATAGATTTGCTAAATGCAACTTCGGGATCGAGTTAGTTGATGATAACTGGATCCTCATCGATCAAGGCAGAGCCGCGCTTCAGAATAACTTTGCCACCATTGAACGCTGCGGAGGCGTTCAACACACCTAAAAGGACACGGGTTTGTCCATCGGGCAGTTGTTCTGCGCTGTAGCGCTTTAGTGGCCATAGCTGAGCGTCTGACAAATTCGCGAGGTCTCTTATAGACTTGACGGCAATTGTCGCATTCCCGCCTGTTGGGCCTAATTTTGCGGTAGCTTCATCGTTATACGCACCGGTTACTGAGAATCGGCAAAGTCCGCCAACGGTTCCACAAATCGTGGACGCGTTGCCACCTGTTGAACTGCCACCCTGAACATTCAGTTCGCCGGCGATTGCGGGGGCAGCCAATATCGCGAAAGCCACGATTGACCACGAGAACGTTTTGCACAACATAACACTTCCTTCTGGGTTTGAGAAAACACTGGGTTTGAGAAACACTGAATTCGAGAAACACTTAACCAATCAACGATTTGTCTGCTCGACGACGCAAACGGGCTAGCGCAAAAAACAAGGCACTGCAAAGGAACAAGAGACTCGATGGCTCGGGAACAGCGGAAAATGTGTAAACCACCGAGCCCGTTTGAGTACCTAAGTCTCGGGTGGTACGATCCAGCCTCCCGCCCTGTGTGAAGAACAGCGTTGGTGTATAGCTTGGCCAGGCCAGAGTTAAAGTTGCGTTGCCTGGCCCTTGGTAGCTGGCCAAACCTGATGTGAGCGTTACAGACATCGGCCTAACCGAAGGTCCATAGAACTCAAAGACAGGTAAGTTAGGTTGCGTGAGAAGACCACTACGGTCTGGGAAAGCGGCAGAAGTTGTTACATTTGAAAAACCAGGTCCCGAGAGCGAAAGCGTACCACCGAACCCTGCTCCCCATCCATTGAATGCACCCGGTAAACCCCGCGTAGTTCCTTCAATTGTTCCGGAAATCTCTGGATTTAAATTGATCTGAACGGACTGCAGTAGGCCAAGTGAAGTGTCAAACTTCGGAACGAAGATAGCTCTTGGTCCTGTGTAGGACTGCCGGATGAATCCATTAATGTCAAGAATAACAATGTCTGCATCTGCTACTTTACAGCTAAATGCAAAGAGCTGAAAAACCGCAAGAATTGTTAGCAGATTGTGCATCGTCTCAGTCCTACTTGATTCGTTAGGGATATGCTGAGTAGCTTTTCATCCATTGAGCTATACGATTACTCCAGTGGAGACCTAACACAAAATATTAAATTGTCCTGTTATTTTTTGTAATCATTTACAAATGGTCGTTTCCGCCCCTTGAAATGGCTCATACAATGGCTGAGGGATTCCGTTACCAAAAACTACAGTCAGTCTTGTTTCCAGGTAGATAAATGGTCAGCGATAGTTCAAGTCCCAGTACTCGAAGTTCTCTCATTCGGAGAGTTCGGCGACCGGAAGATCAAGAAGCTTGGGCAGACTTTGTGACAACTTATGGCTCGGCTATTCTCAGATGGTGTCGAAGCTGGCAATTACAAGATGCAGACGCCCACGATCTAACACAAGTTATTTTGGTTCGAGTTTGGGATAAGTTACCGAGTTTTGAGTATGATGCTGGGCGATCGTTCCGTGCTTGGTTATGGACACTTTCGCACCACGTTTTCCTGGATTCAGTTAGACGCAATACGTTCGTTACAAATGTGGATCAAGCACACGTTGAGGACTTACTTGACAAACAGGCACGTGAGTTTGCGACCAACATGGAACGTGAATTTGAGCGCGAACTTCTTCGGTTGGCTTGCAACGAAGTCCAGCGCGTGGTTGCGCAGCGCGATTGGGATGTGTTTACTTCTACCACGTTCAAAAACATCCAAGCAAAACAATTGGCTCAACAGCACCATCTAACTGTAGGCGCGGTTTACGTACTCAACCAGCGAATGCGCCAAAAGATAAAGGATTCCATGGCGACACTCGAAGCTTCCATGCTAAAAAGGGAGACCGCATAGTGTCTGTATGTCCCAGTCCAAGTCAGATTCAAGAATTTGTTGAGAAGGGTGCGTTTACTGCGGAATTTAGCACTCATATAGACGCCTGCGACCATTGCGTTAGATTGGTTGAGGAGCTTTATGAGCAGGCTGCGAACTCCGATAGCATACGCGTGGCTTTGGCAGAAGAGCCGGCGAAAGCAATGCTGCAAGCGGATCAGGATTTTCTATCGCGGATTGCTAAGGCTTATCCACAACAATTTCTAGCCGAACCTACCCATCGAGCAGACACCATTCACAATAGTGCTGTCAATGTGGACACCATTCGGTTCCCTGGCTCTCCGAGCGATATCGGTTCGCTAGGACGCATTGATTCACTGCATGTTATCTCGAGGATCGGATCAGGCGGTTTTGGCGAAGTGTATCTTGCATTCGACGAAAAATTCAATCGCAAGGTAGCTTTAAAGGTACTGAGAACGTCCGTTAGTGACGCTAGTTACTTGGCTCGTTTCAAACGAGAAGCGCAGTCAGCGGGAAGTATTCGACACGAAAATGTCGTTATGCACTTGGGGATGCTGGAACCAACGCCCAATTTCCCGCATGCCTGCTTGATACTCGAGTACGCATCAGGCGGCTCTCTTAAGGAATTGGTGAAGTCGGAGCAGCCCTATGAAGTAGAGCAGGCTGTTAAGTGGATTATTGAGGCTGCACAAGGACTCGCCGCAGTGCATAGTAAAGGGTTCATCCATCGTGACGTGAAACCTGGCAACCTTCTAATAGGTGACGACGGCAAGGTCAAGCTGAGTGACTTTGGTTTGGCACGCGAGACTAGCCCCGAGAATGACGCGAGTGTACGTGTCGCGGGCACGCCACCTTACATGAGCCCAGAACAGATCCAGACGCCAGGCCTATTGAGTCTCCACACAGACATCTATAGCTTGGGTGTCGTCCTTTACGAGATACTTACGGGCAGCCGACCTTTTCGAGGCAATGATGTAGCCCTGCGCCGCCAGATAATCCATGATCAACCAACTCCACTAAGGCAACTTAATCCTCAAATACCTTTAGATCTGGAAACAATTTGCCTGCGCGCTTTGCACAAAGAACCAAGTCGGCGATTTGATTCCGCCAACGATTTCGCCGATGACTTGCAACGCTGGCTGGATGGTCGCCCAATTGTTAGCCGGCCCATAGGTCGTGTTGAAAAAGCGTACATGTGGGCGCGAAGAAGTCCCGAGCTTGCTAGCCTGTGTCTCTTGATGTTCGTAACTGCGGTCCTGTCGCTAGGCGCTGCGATTTGGATTAGTCGGCTTCGAACAAGCGAGGCTCAAGCGAGGCTCGCGGCTGATGAGAGCGCATCGGAGGCGACGAAGCATCGCAATATTTCGCTTGAAACGATGCAGATGATGGTGACGGACTTAGGGGAACGCATTGGCACTCATGATGCTTTGATTTCGTTATACCCTAAGGTCACCGAGCAATTGGAGGAAATCAACGACGGTAAGGCGACAACGCCTGAAAGCCAATATGCTCTCGCAATTTCGAATCTTCGAACCGCGCAGATCTATTCAGCGTTCAATATGGTAATCCAGTCGCCGAAAGCGTCAGAGAAAATACAAAAACACTTCGAGCGATCGGAGTCGCTTCTCAGAAATCTTGTTGGCGACCACCGACTTGACTTGATCAAAGTGTACGACGGCTTGGGAAGTGACTCGCTTCGCGTTGGAGATTATGTAGCAGCACAAGCCAGTTTTCAATCCGCTCTTAAAATAGGTGAAGAGCTGCTGCAAAAGTTCCCCGATGACACGACGATCGCTAGAAACATCGCCGTGGCCCTCGAGTCGCTCGGTAAAATAATGGTTAACCGCGGGAAGTTGCCCGATAGTTTGGAACATTATAAGGCCAGCTTGGCGATTCGCGAACGATTGGTAAATATGGACAAAACCAGTTCACTTTACAAAAGTGATTTGGGATCGGTTCTCATAAACTATGGCATAGCGATTCGGCCGTCGGAACCAACTACTGCAAGTCGCTTCTGCGATAGAGCCGTTGAACTGTATTCGGAGCTCGTCGACCGCGATCCGCTGAATACAACCTACATGCGCGGGCTCGCCCTTGGTTACGATCAGCAGGGTCAAGGGCTCGATGCTGCCGAGCGGATGCCGTACGTGAAGAAGGCTCTCGATATCCGTGAAAAAGCTCGCCGGCTCGATCCGTCGAACAGAGCTACTATGAACAGCCTAATCGTTTCGTACATTGAAGTTGCTCAGCTTACGGACGATCCGCTCACGACTAAACACAACTACGACCTCGCTCTCGAACTTGCTAACTACTGGGCTCAAAAGGATAGCCGAGACCCCCAGCCCTTGAAGTTCATTGCTCGAGTCAATTTAGGGTTTTGCAAAATCCTACGCAAAGAAATGAAGCTCGTCGAAGCCAAAAATTCTGCAGCTGAGGCAATTAACATTCGTAGGAAAATTGTTACTCTGAGCCCCATCGCCTTTAATATCACCTCTCTTGTGGTCGCACTTAAGGAGGTGGCGGATATCGAACAGCAGCTTGAGCAGTTCGAACCTGCACTCATGAATCTTGACGAAGCCATTGCGAGACTCGAAGAGCTTAAAAAAGCGCAGGAACTTCTCCCTCAGTACGAAGCATGGATTCCAGAACTCGTCGGACAGCGCGAAGATATCCTTCGCGGAGGCTAAGCACTGAATCGATTCAGTTATTGGCAACGCGGTGAATTATGTTGCTTGGCAGATGTAGCTCGCTAGACACGCGATCACCACTGTTCTTGATTCCGCAAGCGGTTTTTTACAAAAGTCAGCTACAGTTTCTGCAACACTTCGTACCATTCTGCAATCACAGCGCAATATGCGGTGCGTAAGAATAATCGATTGGTTTGTACTCGATTGCCAAGTAAGGCGTGTCGATTCGCTGGCCGCCGCTGTGCCGCGAGGTGAGCAAACCGTCCAACATGCCAGCCGATAACAGGGTACGTTCGACAGGATACGCGGGTCGGCCGGTCAAGAACATCTGCTCGATGCCTTTCAGCAAAAATGCGAAATGAGGATAACGTGGCTCAACACGCTCCTCCATATGAGTCGCAGAGATTGTTTCGCCTTGCGCTTTGAAAGCAATCGAGATGGCTTGAGCCTTTCCAGGAAACATTAACACCGGGGCTAGCAGGCCGTCGCGGTATTGAACTAAGAAGATCGCACCGTCTTCGGGCGGCGCGTCGAGCACCGCTGGGCGATCTGTTTTACTCGACGCTAAAGCTGCATCGAGAACAGCAGGATCGATGACTCCTTCTTGGATTAATCGTTTCAGATCGCTTACTGGCAGGCTCTGCACCCAACGGACTCCTTTTTCGGAAGGAGAGTTTGCGACAGAATTGCTCTTAGCATCGAATGGTGCGCGTCGCTCAAGAATGCTCTGCATGACATCCAGTGTATGAAAACCATAAACGTCCAAGCCGGAGTATCCCACTGCGACACTGGACTGAAGTTTAGCACCGAACGGTAACGTCACATCGGGGTCGCGATAGCCGACCGGCAGCGAAGAGCCTGCCATCCAAGGTAGGTTCAGCTTCTTTGCTCGCTCAGCCATCCACGACGCATCGCCCCACTCCGGTCCAGGATGTTTGTCATTGAATACAGGTACGGTTTGTTGGCATTTTTCCATGGTGTCGCAGATCTCTTCAAAGAACCTGCGACGTGGATAAAGATGTTGCCCTTTAGCATTGTGGGGATAGTCGCCGTGCTCACCAATGCTCATGACGCCATCGACGGCAAGTTTGTCCGTACCAAGTGTTAACGCTTCCGGGATTGACTTGCACAAGCGAAAGCCATGCTTCTTCGCGAGTTCGACTGAAAGATCGTCGTTGGGAAATTGATCAACATAGAGCGACACGAGTTTCAGATTTGGTCCTGGACCGCCGTCTTCCTTCCATCCTTGCAGAATCTTGCTAAGTAAGACATCTGCATGCGAGTTTCTGCGATAGATGGTCACTACGCCGGCCACACGTTTCGGACTCAGCTGGGTAGCGTGCAACGGAATTCCGCTAGCGGCCAAGCCAAGCAAGCTGGCTTGTTGCAAGAAACGGCGACGGTGGTTGATATTGTTCATGGGGTGTCCTTTTGAATTGTGTGCCACTGGTTTGCCAGTGTACCGAAGCGTATTGGTTCGAATCAATATTGTCGTTCCAACGCAGGGGAAGTTAGCACAGAAGTCGCCGAAGTAATAAACGTCGCGCACCGCGGCGCCGGTGAGTAGTTGTCATTCAACGTGGTAATATATATGCTTTGGAATGTCGTATAGTTCATTTGCTTTCAAACTTCGACAACTTCCACGCCGAGTTCGTTGGCGGTGGCACGTGTAACGATTGGTAAACTTAGCTACTCCGGTTCACTGGCCTTGCCTAATAGAGTCCGGCACAAGCTCGGACTCTATTAGGCAAGCCAGTGGCACAGAACCAAATTGCGCAACTCAAGATCGGCTTGCGCCTCAGGCTCAAGAGAGTTCCAAGCTGTCGATCGGCTTACAGTATGCCATACTTTCGAAAGGCATCGGTGGCCTTCATGCCTTGACGAATTGCATCGCGGACTGTGTTTTCACCTTCCACTTTAGCGAGCGCCAAACGCAACGTTTCTTGTTCAACCGATTGGGGAATGACTACGATTCCATCTTGATCGGCAATCACCAAGTCTCCAGGCGCAAAGCAGACGCCATCGATCTCTACGTTGACATCGATATCGATTACTCGCTGTCGATTGAGACTGTCGTAGACACAACTCCCGAGCGCAAAGACCGGGAAGCTCATGTCTGCTATTTTACTTACATCGCGAATGGCACCATCGACGATAGCTCCGACGCAGCCAGTGTTGAGAGCGGCTGTGGTGAGCAGTTCGCCCCAAATTCCTGAACGCATTGAACCACCGGCTGCGGCAATCAAAACGTCATCGGGCTGGCACTCGTCAACCGCGTGTAATTCCAGTTCATAAGGACGCGGATCGACATGCGCCATATCCACCCATAGTGTCGTTTTACAACGACCAACGAGAGTCGAGTTGGGACTAGTCATGGACATCAAGCTTAAGCGAGGCGATTGATGTCGGAACCCAAGTTGATCCAATGCGTCGGCCACAACGGCCGAATATAGTTTCGAACGTAACTCATCGATCGAGTGATTCATGTAGGCTTGCCTTGGTTGTTTCCGCGAGGGTAATTTGGCATACTCGTGGCTGATTATAAAGACAGAAGGCGCGTTAGTCGCTTTTGTCAAACGATTATGGAAAACCAAACAATGCGTGTCGGCATTATTGCACTTCTTCACGAGTCAAACACGTTCGTAAGCCAGCCGACAACGCTTAAGCAGTTTTACGACGACTTGTATTTGGAAGGCGAAGCGATTCGTGATCAGTTAGCCAGTAGTCATCATGAAATTGGTGGCTTTTTCGCAGGCCTGGAGCAGTGCAGTCGCAGTGGCGACGTCGTCGCCGTTCCGCTCTTGGCCACTCGAGCGACGCCTGCCGGAGTCATCACCGCTGAAACCATGGAGACGCTGGTGGCTCGCATGCTATCGATCGTATCCGCAACGCCTGATCTTGACGGCATCTTGGTTGCACCCCATGGGGCAGCGGTCAGCCAAGTGGCTGCTGATGCGGACGGATATTGGTTAAGCAAACTGCGTGAGCAAGTGGGTAGTGATTTGCCTATCATCGGAACGTTAGATGCACATGCCAATCTTTCGAAAGCCATGATCGAGGCTTGTGACGCGCTGGTTGCTTATCGCACCAATCCGCACTTGGATCAGCGAGTGCGAGGTATCGAAGCGGCCTCACTGATGGTTCGCACGTTGCGCGGCGAAGTGCGACCGACGATGGCGGCGAGTTTCCCTCCGCTGGTGATCAATATTGAACGTCAATGCACGAGCGAACCTCATCTTCATCGGCATTATCAATTTGCGGATCAGCAGTTATCGCAACCAGGAGTCCTTTCGAACAGCATTCTGCTGGGATTTCCGTACGCAGACGTTGCTGAGATGGGTGCGGCGACCATCGTCGTCACGGATAACGACACCGCGTTCGCCCAACACCTGGCCGATAAACTAGCACAGCAGTTGTGGCAGCATCGAGATGACTTTGTAGGGCACTTGATGAATATCGATGCCGCTCTACAGACTTGCGAGGCAGACAGCGAGGCACGCTATTGCTTATTAGATATGGGCGATAATGTAGGTGGTGGATCGGCGGCTGACGGAACAGCATTAGCCGCAGCCTTATTGTCGCGAGGCTTGGGGCCAAGTTTCGTTTGTGTTTATGATCCAGAGACAGTTGAGGCTTGCACCGCGTCGGGTGCCGGAGCGCGATTGACCTTGACTGTTGGTGGTAAAGTTGACGATCGACACGGCAGGCCGCTTTCTTTGGACGTTCGCGTCGTGTCGCTGCACTCCGGGCGATTTCGAGAGGATGCACCCAGGCATGGCGGCATCGTCGATTTCGATCAAGGAGCGACGGCAGTGATAGAAACGCTCGATGGTTGTTTGACGATCATGCTGACCAGCCGGCGCATGGTTCCGTTTAGCCTTCAGCAAATCAAAAGTTGTCAACTTGATCCGCAGCAGTTCCGAGTTCTCGTTGCCAAGGGTGTCAACGCACCGCTGGCCGCTTACCGCGAAGTGTGTGACAAGTTCCTTCGAGTCAACACCATCGGTTCCACATCGGCAGATCTAGGTCAACTGGAGTTTCGCAACCGCCGCCGTCCGCTTTATCCATTTGAGGTGATGTGATTTCCGGTTCGAAGAATCACATGAAGTTCTGCCAAGTTTCCAGATGTTCGGAATGACACCGAACAGTTAAACCAGCCGCTTTTTCTTGAGCAACGTAATGGAGTCTAAGTCTTGACCGATGTCCATGAGTGCCTGGTCCCAATGCGTATTCGCACTATCTTCTCCTTCTGCAGTTGCGAATGCACTTATGGTTGCTTCTACTTCGCCGAGCCGTGATGATGACGTTGCCGCGTTGAGCTCATTGATCACAAGCAGCGCGTCGAGTGGAGATAGGGCACCATCGTTGCTGGCATCGAAATAGGGATCACTTGCCGATCTCGCCGTACCTAGCGTAGTCGCCCGCTGGTTCAGCCGGTTAATAATCAGCAACGCATCCAGCGGAGTTGTTAGTCCATCACCATTCACGTCACTCGGCTGGTCATTGTTATTCCAGCTGGCACTGCTTCTCTGTTGCAACGTTTGCGGATTCGCCGGAGGCTCTTGGCTATCGTATTTTTCGACAATCCCAGGCGCATTGGGCTTCACACTCAGTGTGGACATGAAGACCCAATCGTTACGTGTGGAAGTATTGGCACCGAAATTAGTTATGGTATCAGCAGTTCGTTTGAGTATAACATGGGCTCGATCGAGGTAAGTTGATCCGTTTAGCCCGCCTCCTGCAGATCCATTTAGATGTGAGATGCGAGTGAGAACGGGTGTTAGCTGTGCCCACTCGTTGCTCATAGCAAGTAGGGCAGTCACATTTTCATCGTAAGACGTGTAGCCGGCGATAAGGATATCGCCTTGGTTGATGTCAGCTCCGGTTAGTTTATCAGTACCGGTACCTCCGATCAGAATGTTGCGAGTGCTACGACCCAAGAGTTCGTCATCACCACTGCCACCAACTAATACACCGTTACCAACCAGCAAATCATTGTTGCCTTCGCCAAAGAGGATTCCGGATCCCCTGTTTGAATACAGTTTATCTTCGCCGCTACCCCCATAGATCAAATCGATTCCATCTCCTCCCGAAATGACATCGTTCCCGCCACGGCCATAGAGTAGGTCGTCGCCTTCGCCGCCGCGAATGATGTCATCGCCTGCTCCACCATCTATAAAGCCCGGCAACGATACGCCATCCATTCGCAAGTTATCCTTCCCGCCAAACGAAAAGATCGTCACTCGCGATGTTGGCTTAAGAATTGCGCCGTCGAGTCCATTGATGGTTGCCCGCACTCCGTCTGCAACCTGAGTAATTTGAATTCGGTCAACGGCTGCTCCACCCACGACATACATCATGGTTTTACCAAGGAACTCGGGATCGGGAATGATCTGCGAAGTGAGTGATTTGGCCGCAAAAATAGAAATGCGATAGTCTTCGACTTCCCCATCTTCAGCTCGACCGGCTGGCCCCAATCCGCCAAGCGTTGAGACTCGAAAGCGCGCACCATAGTTGCCCGCCGAAGCCTCTCGTGGAATGAAGAATTTTAGCTTGTTCGCACCACCCTCAAGAGTCTGGCCTTGTAACGGCGTGATACGTTCGCTTTCCGCAAAGCTGCCGTTACCATCAAAATCAATGAACGCATCCAACCGTCCGAATTGAGATGCAGTCACGATGAAGGTCGCATCCATGCCTCGAACCAGCAATGTTGGCAACACAACTCCATCGTCCCCCATATCCAGGTTGGCTCCGTTGCTTTGCAATCCGTCTAGGTCAGGAGTAACCGTAGATCCTAAGTAGAGCGAACCACCGAGTGCGTGTTGTGCTCCACCATTTGCTGTAGTCGTGCCATAGGTGTCGGCTAAGTCACCGAAGTCAATTCCCGCTTGTACCCAACTCGCTGTAAATTCTCCGCGTCCTGCGACACCAGCGGTGTCGATCACATTGCCAACTCGCACGGCAAGTCGATAGAGCCCATGTACAGTAGTGATCGATCGGAGCCCCAAGACACGGAAGGCTCGATCTGAGAGGGGACTAATCAAGACAGATACGTCAACAAGGTTAGAGCCGTTGTCGCGAGTCAGTTCCAAGTCCTCCAACGTGAAGGACGTGGCGTTAATGGATTTCGAAAAAACGATATCTACCGAGTCCACGGGATCCACCGTCGTTCCCGATGGGATTCCGTCAATCCGCTCGACGGCCAGCGGTGTCGGATCGATGAAGATCTGCAAGAGTGCATCTGCCGAATTGCCCGCAGCATCTGTGACTCGCACTTGCATACTGTGATTGCCTGGAGTCAGTAAGTCGACCGGAACGGCAAATCCAGTGAGTGTGGCAACCGTCTCGCCTAAGCGTTTTTTGGTAGTCAGATCGGTTAACGTCACGATCGATCCAGCCATGGCCTTACCATCAAGAGTGCCCGATGTTGGCGGTCCGCCAGCGGCAAGGACTCCCAAATCGCGTACGAAATTCAGCTCCGTAGCTGCATCTGGGGCTTGGCGATCTAGGGACCAAGCCGTACTTGATCTGCCAGTCCCTCGGTTACCGGCTGCATCCAAAAGGCCCGTCCCGTTTATGGTCAGCACATAGTCGCCATCAACGTTGTTGGCTGGTGCGAGCCCAGATAGGCTGTATCTGCGGTCGTCGATCGCGGAAATGGTTAGACCGGTGGTCGCAACTGGAGCTCCATTTCGTGTGAGACTAATATTGGACAAAGTCAATGAACTCGGCACGATGGACTCGGAGAAAGTAATCACGGCATTGGTCGCTTGAGTCCGAGTTACACCCGATTGATCGGCGACGACGAGGCTAACGAATGGTCTGACCGAATCTTTCTTCCAAGGCACCGTCAATGTACCGCGGCCTGCTTGACGATCGGTGCCTTTAACTTTGCTTCCGTCAATTAGCAGCGCGTAGGCACCGTCGATCTGCGTAACGGAAGTCAGTCCATCGATCTGTACGACTCTGGGGCTTAATTGCGAGAATCCGATACCGGCAGGTAGTTCAACCGGAGAGCCATCTCGAGTCAGCGAAATAGCGGCGACAGTCATCAATGTCGCATTGGCGGGTCTGGTGAATGTCACGCTTATCGATGCGACTGCGTTAGTTCGTATGGCTCGTGCATTCGATCGGATTGGAGCCGGTACGGCGCTAGCCATATCCCACTCGGCCGATACGGTACCAAAGCCGTTAACGCCAAACGGATCGTTCACGCCCGCTCCGCGCACGGACAACTTGTACATACCATCGGCAGCGGTCGCAGAAGCCAGTCTAGCGATACGGTAGGTACCAGAGCCTGTATCGCTAATAATAACGGAACTCGGCAGCACGATTGTCGCGCCGTTGCGAGTGAGTTCGAGATCGGCTGTGGTAAATGTCAACAAGTCGATCGCCCGCGAAAACTTCACATCGACCGAGTCGACCGCCGTTGCGACCGCTGGTTCAACGGGACCTGAGACAGCAAGTAACACGGGCGGCGTCAGGTCTTTGGGCTCGTAGTAAAGCGTATAAGATCCAGTTGAATCTTTGTCAGCAACGTGAAGGATGTTCTCTCGGATGGGCCGTTTGCCTTGACCGATGAAAGTGCGATCAGTTTGCCAGAAGTTTTCGATCGGCAATTCGACACCATCGGACCGGACAACTCGTGCCAGTCGGTATTGGCCATTGCCGGGATCGGTCACACGAAGATAGTTCCAACCGGTCGTGACTGCGGCTGTAAGGCTAACAATTCGATCGGCTGCGGTCACTGATCCATCGGAAGCGATACTCGAAGCATGAGCGACCGGGACGACTGTATTATCCGTGACGTAAAGCGTGTCTGGCAAATCAAAATTATCGCCAACGACATCAATATCATTGGTTAGGAACGCAGTTCTCGACGAACCGTTAGTGTCGGTTGCCCGGACAACATGAATCAGTTCACGAATTGCCACGTCACCGACAGTTGAAGTCTTTTTATCGCCGATCGCATCGACGTGAGTGACGGTGGCTTGGTAATCGATGAACAGGCCTTGAATCGTTGAAGTCATCAGCCATTTGCCGACCGATGTCTGATCCGGCGTGATGGTACCGAAGTTCGCCGTCAATGACGGCGACAGGTTTTGCCCCTCGACTTCGGTCCCGATGATCCGGAAATCGGCAAGCAAACCCTTTTCATTCTCGATGATCTTCGGTTGAGCAGAGGTGATCGACACATTTTTCGCTTCACCCTTACCGTCGTTATGAATCATCACGGCCAGCGTATAAGGCTCGGCGGGTTCAACAACATCCGTAAACGGATCATCCGAAAATACATCGCGTTGGTGGAAGTAGGTGATATCAAGGATCGGAGAAGGCAGAACCGTAATTGGTGCTGGGAAGAGATTGATAGTGACCAGCACGCCGTTCTCGCGGTAGCGAAGTGTTCCGCCAACGGTGTACTGCTTTGGCTCGTTTAACGCGGCACCTGCGGTTGGAACAATTACCCACGATGCACGCCCCGTGCTGTTTGGGTTAACAATTCCTGTGCCATCGACCGCGTTCAGCCCAGTGAGTTTTGGTGTCCGAACGCCGAACAGGTCTGTGACATCATTGCCGTCGGTATCTTTGACCGAAAGATCAATACCAAGGCTTTCGATTAGCGTTGTTGCGGTTCGGTTTGTAATCTCTAGCGTAGCATCGAACGAAGAACGTGTAGTTATAAGGTTCTGATCAATGCGTATGCGAACTCGGGCACAGACGCCGGCGTCGTCGGCGAGCGATGCAAAAGCAGTTGAAGCTTCCATCGAACTTGCAATGTTCTCAGTTGAACACTGATTCGGGGCACCGTACCAGGTCCCACCTCCACCACCTGCACCACCTGCACCACCTCCACCGCCGCCTCCACTGCCGGTCGATGGTACACCCTCGCAATTGGCGCAGTAGAAGCAGCTCTGGATTGGTAGCGGTACAGAACGGACGATAGTGATGCCACACTCATATTCATAGGTCATACTTCCCTGTAGAAGACAAGGTCGCACTTCAATCGTCACGATTGTTTCACAACCTTCGATCGAGCCGTTAAGCGGGCGGTAAACAAAGTAGTCGTAGCCTACGAAGTCACAGTCAGGAGTGTAAGTGAAATCCCCCGTGGCCTCGTTGAACTGCAACTGACCATGTTTTGGAGGTTGAGTAACTCTTGCTCGGTCAATTGGCGCGAAAGACTTAGACTTCGTCTTGTCTTTGTCATTTGTTAGTACGTTGTCGCTCACGCTTTTCCCCTGGCAGGTGACCACGTCGTCGTCAACGCCTACGGGATCGATGCACGGAATAGCTTTGTCAGCCGGCAATGCGGTCCATGCGGCAAAACCACTGTTATTCATGGAAGCTTGAACTACACCCGCGTCGCCTTCAATAAACTCGAAGTAGTATTCATATTCGGCAAGTATTAGACTGTCGAGAAATTCAATGGTCTTAGCTCGATATCCCCACTCATATCCGCCTAGCACCACAAAATTCAGTGGACCAAAACACTCACTTTTTGCGACAAGATAGGTTCTAAACCGAACTTCAATCGGTTTTTTGCCTGCATTTGCCTCGGCTTCGGTAAGTGGACTTACGTAAGGGTCATCTTGTAAAGGATAATAAGTGTAGAAAGGTTTGTTGTCATTAGGAGCGGCGTTTGGTGGGTCAGTCCACGACCCCGATGCGGGAATGCCCTGCGGTTGCCCTGGCTCTCCTTGCCGATCACTACGAATTACCACTTGTACGAAATCGTCAAACTTGCAAGCACTTCCAAAGTTTCCGCTGGGCATAAATTCAACAGGACCAATTGATATTTTTTTGGTTACTGCAACGGGTATACCATCCGGAGTCACTCGCTCAGTGTCTTCAAATCGAAGGTTTCCGACAATCGATCCAACGAGTTGCGGTCCACTACATTTTGTATTTAACTCAATCGGTTTGGAAAACGGAATATTTAGTACTCCAACTGGTTGTAGCCATTCCTTTTCCGTATCAGTATCCGCCGATGCCGCTGGCGAGTAGCTTTGGAATGAATCCGCAGATGATGTAAGATTTGCTCGGAAATCTGGCTTCGCCGTTTTACTAACAAGCACCGGAACGGTGATTGAACTTTTTGCCGGAATGCTTGGCACTGTATCGACGACCGGCGCGAAGATATAGATTGGGTTTGTTGGTAACGATAATTTGACGTTATCGGCTCTGATTAGTCCGTTATTAGTAATCGTGTATTCGATCGTTTTCGGACCAGTGCTCCAGTCCATGTTATTCAGATCCACAAGCCCTGGTGACACGGTGAGAACGGGCGCTGGCACATTCGTTTCAAATGTGGTTTCAACGGATATTTGTGTGCGCTGTTCGGTGTCTGATGGCGTCACCGTCCATGTATAGTCGACATACTCGCCCGGAAGAAATGTCTCGATCGACGTTTCTGCGTCGACATTTATCTGGATAGTTGATTTGTATGTCTCATGCTTAAGTGCGCGAACTGTAATAGCGTAGAATCCCGCAAGAATTCCTTGCACAGCATAGGTTCCGCTCGAATCGGTCATTCCTGTGTTAACTATCGTTCCAGAAAATGGGTCGGCGAGTTCGACCGTGGCTCCGACTACGTTTGGCTTTCCTTCGGCATAGTACGAATACTCATCAGTTGCCTTGAGTCGAAGACTTCCAACTGATTCACTCACAGCCCTAAACGCAAAGTCCACACGCGAACTCGTATTCGTGCCGGCAAGCACTAACCAGCCGGTGTATTCTGTCAGCACCATATCAGCCGACGGACGCAGTTGCAGTGTTACTGATCTTGTTTCGCCAGATGCCAAAGAAGGTAATACCGGCGTCGTTGACGAAAGCCAGGTGAGTTGCGGTAAGCGGACTTCGATTGGTCCAGATGCAGCGCTGCCATCATTCGTCACGTTGAATTCGACTAAAGTCTGCTGGCCGACTACCATTCCGGCTTTGAGCGCCGCAGGATCGACAACTAGCTTCGCCTCGCGCTGAGCCACTGTCACATTGAAGGTTAATTCAGCCGATGCGCCTTCTGTGGAAACAAAACGTACTTTGGCTGGCCCCTGCCGCGCTGCCCCGTCTGCGGCGGCAAATGTTAATTCGAGAACGTCAGCGGCGTCGCCGGCCAATGTTTGAGGAAGGGTCGAAGTCAGCGTTACGCCTGTTGGCTGTGATAATACAACCATGCGCAGGCCCGTTAACGCAGTCTGCCCCAAGTTCTGCAAGCTGAGCTGTGTATTCGAAGTTCCACCGTTGAGAACCCGGAGGTCGCTTATGGCTGAGCTAGCGCGCAAGCCGACTAACGTGAATGTGTCCTGCGGGGATACTAACGGCGGGGCCTCGGGATGTGTGGCACTGACTGAATACAAGCCAGCTTCACCTACGATGGGCTGCCAAGTGGCGGTGAAGCGGCCAGTGGAATCAGTAATCGCAGCAATCGTTCGACGCGTTCCTCGTACCTCAATGTGAATCGAGACCGTTTCGAATTGAGCTGGCGCGGAACTTCCGGATCGGAGCGCGACTCCACGAAAGACGATGGGAGTGCCCGTTACAGCTATCGTTGTGTCTGTCTCGACGGTTGCCGTGTACGCCGGCTGAACGGAAATCGGAACGCTCTGGCGACGGTTGTTGTCTTCAACCCCTTCGTCCAATGCACCAGTAAAGTCAGTGACGACGAATGCGCGATAATCCCCAGGTACATTCGATGCTCGAACAGGAACCGTTCGGCCGTAATTCAATCCGACCGGTACGGTCGCAGTGATCGAATATTCTCCCACCAACACATCGTCAGCGTCTCCAAGAATATCGTTCGCAGAGAGCACAACTCGATCCGTCCAAGTGCCGCTGGCGGTTAGTAACCCTTGGTTCGCGACTTTATATGAGATGTTGACATATTCACGAGTCAAAGCAGTGGTTGGCAACGTGACTTCCGATACGACCAAGTCTGGCACGTTAACGTCTGTGACCGCTAGCACTGCGGTCGTGGATACATGATTAATTGCCGACGCGGTAACGGTGACTGACTTTCTTCCATCAGGCACATTGTCATTTAGCCCGTTCAAAGCAAACGTAGCAGAGACTTGTCCGGCTGGAATGGTGATGGTCGCAGGAACGGATGCCTGTGTCGCATCGCTGACAGAAAGCGAAACGGCGAGCGGCAAGTCGGTTGCGCTATTTCGATTCACCGTGCCTGTGGCAGTTCCGCCCTCGGCGACAAGCGCTCGATCAAACGAAAGGCTGACCGTTGAGGCTTCATCGTCCGTAACGACGACCGTCGCAATTCCAGCACCGGCCGTGATGCTACAACCGCAAGATGGATAAACACCGCGAGCAGTGAGCGTAATTGTCTGAGCACCGTCTAGCAGCAGATCCTCTACGGCTGTGACAAAGAATTCTGCGGAGGCTTGATTTGCGGGGATGAACACCGAACCTGGAACAGAAGCTTCGGTCGTATCGCTGCTGGATAGTCGTACGGTCAACGGAGCATCAGTCACTTTGTCGCGAGTCACCGTCACCCGTGCCGCATTCGCTCCCGCAGATTCGCTGAATTGGCTGGGTACAGCCACGAGGCTAAGATTGGGAATGTCATCATCCAAGATGGTTAGCAAAGTGGAAACGGGTTGGAAGGATAGTGAAGTGGCAGTTATCGTCACTGCCTCATTCTTTTCAGCCACTCCGTCATTAACTGTCACTGCAATGAAAGATACGCTTGAGGAGCCATCCGGTATCACGACAGAAGCAGGTACGGTAAGTTGCCCTGGGGCAGAACTGGTCAACTGAACAGTAATCGGACCGGTTGTGTTGCCGATCCGAGTTACTGTACCGGAAACAGAGGTTCCTTCAGTGACATCACCCGATGGAAACGAGATGGCTAACGAGTTGGAATTACTTGCTGTTGTGCTGTAAACATCGGTTGGCTGTCCTGGATTACCGTCACTGTTTTGATCGAGCTGAATGCCCGAGCTATCACGCACCGTGGGCTGGATTGTGAGGCGATAGTTTCCCGGTGCTGTCTGGCGGGCAAAAGACAAAGTGGCTGTTGATCCATTGGTATTTACACCCGTAATAGCAACAGCCCCGTTAGGCCCCAAAACTTGAAATGCAGTCGATTGCAAGCTTGCGGCGTCCATGACCTTCGAGAAGCTGAGTTGGAAGCCATCGATGGCACCCGCAAACGGAACAATGGGTTCAGCGCTGGTCACTCGTGGACCGGCAATGTTCAGATCGAAAGTAGTGTTGAAGGCCGCAGCCATTGGCGTGCCACCCAAATCCGTGATCGCCGGTCCAATAACGATCGAATAAGCTCCGTTTCTTTGCAGTGGAGCAGCAAATGTGACCAGGAACGAGTTGTTCGAGATCGCTTCAACGATGCTAACAGCTACCGCGCCGCTCGGGCCAGAAACGGTGAGGTCTGTCGCTGTGAAAGATGCGGCCAATATGCTGCGTGTGAAGCGAACGGACATGGCGGTTATCGGACCACCCGTTCCTCCGACTTGCGTCACTTGCTCAACGCGCGGCGGGCCGACGACTGTGGCGGTGCCAATATTGCCTTCGTCATCGACAATCCTGACAAGAACGTCCCCGACGGGCTCAACCAATAGATTGAATGCAAACGTTTTGTCAGCGTTGAGCGACAACGGCCGCGGCCCTTGACCATCACTGAGATCGATCGTCCCCGTCCAAGTTTGATTTGCCCCTGGATCGCTAAATGCGCCCTGTACGCGAAGTCCAATCCGACTTGCCTCTACACGCGGTCGTACGCCGCTCGCATTCACTGGTACCGTTAATCCGTTGCCAGTTGTGACTTGATCGTCGCCGCCGTTGGAGAGAAAGCGAATGTTGGAGATTCCTGAGTAATCAGTACGTTCGCTATTGAGGTTGTAGCTTGTGGCCTGAACGTCAAGAATATCACTATTCGTAGTGCCTGTAATTACGAGAAAATTGGCACCATCAAACCCGACAAGACTGTTGCTTCCATCGCCGCCATCGAGGATATCGTTACCATTACCACCATCTGCGTCACTATCGCCATACAACGTGTCGTTGCCAGCGCCGCCACGAAGCGTGTCATTACCGGACGAGTAACCACCACCATACGAGTCTCCACGAATCGTATCGTTACCCCCATTCCCTTCCAACACGTCATCCCCAGCATCACCTCGAAGATCGTCTGCGCCTGCACCACCGAGAATGGTGTCGTTACCCGCTCCACCGTAGATCCCTAAGTTACTTTTGGTCCAAGCCGACGCATCGATCCGATTGGCAGCCGCAGATCCATACAAAGTACCCCCTTCTAAACCGTGCCCAAACGAAGTGACGCCGTTGGCGGTGTAGTTGCTATCGGTAAGTGTGGCATCCGTGGCAACATTGTCCCAGAAGCCATCCGTTCCGGCTCCACCATTAAAAGTATCGTTACCATCGAATCCAAAGAGGCTGTCGTCTCCATCGCCGCCATCGAGGATATCGTTACCATTACCACCATCTGCGTCACTATCGCCATACAACGTGTCGTTGCCAGCGCCGCCACGAAGCGTGTCATTACCGGACGAGTAACCACCACCATTCGAATCTCCACGTATCGTATCGTTACCCCCATTCCCTTCCAACACGTCATCTCCAGCATCACCTCGAAGATCATCCGCACCCGAACCACCGAGTAGCGTGTCGTTCCCCGCTCCACCGAAGATCGTTAAGCCGGCGCCAGTCCAAGTTGATGCATTGAACACATCATTGCCAACAGTACCTTGCCACGTCCACGACTCCACGCCGTGATTTAGGGAAACGAAAGTACCCGATGTGTACGTAGTGTCTGTGAGCGTCAAAGCAGTTAGTTCGTCGGCCGATACGCGATCGCTGCCAGCACCGCCATAGAATTGATCACTAGCTTGCCCTGCTAGAAGGTCGTCTCCATCACCGCCCCGCAATATGTCGCTGCCACCACGCTGTCCACCGTCGTTCCAATCCAGCGCATCGTTGCCGCCATTGCCCTCCAGCGTATCATCGCCGTCACCACCTCGCAGGTCATCGTTGCCAGAGCCGCCACGAAGTGTGTCGTTACCCCCATATCCGTACATCAGGGTTCCGGCGCCAGTCCATGCTGATGCATTGAACACATCATTGCCCGCAGTGCCTTGCCAGGTCCACGACTCTACGCCGTGATTTACAGAAACGAAAGTACCCGAGGTGTAGGTCGTATCAGTGAGCGTCAACGAAGTTAGCCCGTCGGCCGATACGCGATCGCTGCCAGCACCGCCATAGAACTGGTCGCCAGCTTGCCCTGTTAGAGAGTCATCGTCATCACCTCCCCGCAGTACGTCATTGCCTCCTGACTGGCCATAATCTTGCCAATCGAGAGAATCGTTGCCACCGTTGCCTTCAAGCGTATCATCACCATCACCACCTCGCAGGTCATCGTTGCCTGAGCCGCCTCGAAGTGTGTCATTACCGCCGTATCCGTACATCAGGATTCCGGCGCCAGTCCATGCTGATGCATTGAATACATCATTGCCCGCAGTGCCTTGCCAAGTCCACGACTCCACGCCGTGATTTACCGAAACGAAAGTACCCGATGTGTACGTAGTGTCTGTGAGCGTCAACGAAGTTAGTTCGTCGGCAGATACGCGATCGCTGCCAGCACCGCCATAAAATTGATCACTAGCTTGCCCTGCTAGGTAGTCGTCTCCATCACCGCCCCGCAAAATGTCGCTGCCACCACGCTGCCCACCGTCGTTCCAATCGAGCGCATCGTTGCCACCGTTGCCGTCCAGCGTATCATCGCCGTCACCACCTCGCAGGTCGTCGTTTCCCGCGCCACCGCGGAGCGTGTCGTTACCGCCGAATCCGTACATGAGGATTCCGGCGCCGGTCCATGCTGATGCATTGAATACGTCATTGCCCGCAGTGCCTTGCCAGGCCCACGACTCCACACCATGATTTACGGAAACGAAAGTACCCGAGGTATATGTCGTATCGGTGAGAGTCAACGAGGCTAGTTCCCCTGCCGATACGCGATCGCTGCCAGCTCCACCATAAAACTGGTCATCGGCTTGCCCCGCTAGAAAGTCATCTTCATCACCCCCTCGCAAAATGTCATTGCCGCCTGACTGACCTCCGTCGTTCCAGTCCAGTGCATCGTTGCCACCGTTGCCTTCCAGCGTATCATCGCCGTCACCACCTCGCAGGTCGTCGTTTCCCGAGCCGCCACGGAGCGTATCGTTGCCTGGGCCGCCATACATGAGAATACCAATGTTCATGACGCTGGCGTTGATGAAGTCATCGCCGCTGCCCGCATAAACATACATGGATGTAACTGAAGCGAGCAAAATCGACTGAACGCCGGGCTTAACGGAGTCCATATCAGTGACGCTCGCGAGGTTTCCGGCCAATGCCAAATTGTGGCGCAGTAAGCCACTGGCGGTGACGCTGAGCGTAAGAGAATCGTCAGAATCTCCGCCATTAAAGGTCACAGAACCATCAACCACTCCAACGTCGAAAGCAGGAGTCCAGCGGCTTTCGAGCAATTCCATTCTTAGGGCTGTGCGTTGGTTCTTTCGACGCTGATACCAATTATTTCTGCGGCGAGTGGATGCAGGGGTTTGTTCGAGCGGCAAGATAGTGACTCTCCAAACGATGCTATTTTTGCAATTACGCTAAAAAGGCAGTAAATAAATTGAGGGTATTGTCTTAGAGGTATGCCTAGGTAGACGCAATGAGGAAGTGCAAGCGAACACCTTTGTCAAGAAATGCCCAGAGTATCTCTGGATATAACCCAGTAGACCACTTGCGACTCGCTGCTAGGTGGGGGCGGCCGTGACTAAACATGCGAGACGTAGGTTCGTAAAAAAGCGAACGGCTCGAGCCACAAGAATGTCGCAGTTTTCACTGCTAGAAGGTAGAAAGAGCTGAGCGCAAGAGTATTTTCTGAAACTGGTAAGCGAGATCGTTTTCTACTGGCGGAGCTGTTCTCACAGAATAGAATTGACGACCAACGAAATCACGGCGCAATGTTGAGTTATTCCGAACGCGCCGCTAGCGAAATAATTTTTGCTACTTAGGCCCATCTCGTATGTCTGAATCCGAGTTCGATGCATCGCAGTTTTCGCCGACTGAACTGGAGAGGCTCAACACCGTAATGGACGCGGGCTCGGCAGAGCTCGAGCGTCTGGCAGATAGCGACGTTTGGCAGTGCTTGGCCGTGCTCGAAGGCACGGCTGAAGTTTCAAGCATGACGAGCAGCACCGAGAGCAACGCCCTGTCTGCAAACCGCAGATTTTGCAGCCCACGATTTGTTGGTAGCGGCGCGTTTGGGATTGTTTTCCTTGTATTTGACAAGGTGCTGGGAATCGATGTGGCGATCAAGCTCCTTCGACCGTCACGAAATTCTCCGGTGGTACAGCAGCGTTTCTTGGAAGAAGCAAAGATCACAGCGAACCTAAGTCATGCAGGCATAATTCGCTTGTTCGATTCCGGAACCATTGGTCAGATTCCTTATATCACGTCAGCGTTGGTGTCGGGTGGCTCCTTGGCAGATTGGATCGCCAAGCACCCGGACGGAATAAAGCCTGAAATAGCCTGCAGGATTCTGCTTGCAGTTGCAGAAGCGGTCGCATTCGCGCATTCGAAGCTGACCTACCATCGCGACATCAAACCCTCCAATATCTTGATGCAAATGGAAACTGACGACACAACGGATATTCGTCCGGTGCTTACCGATTTTGGTCTGGCAAAGCGATGGGATCGGACGGATTGTGCGCTGACTCTTGAGGGCGACATCTTAGGAACATCGCGTTATATGTCGCCCGAACAGGCTAGCGGTGCCCTCGAAGACTACTCCGTGGCATCCGAAGTCTTTACTCTCGGAATTGTGCTCCATGAACTGTTGGCTGGAAAAGTTCCATTCAATGGCAAAAGTAGTACTGAGATTCGGCGGGCTATCGTACAGGATCGGCCAACATCCCTTCGGCAGATCCGATCTGGATTGTCTTTGGATTTGATTGCCATTGTTCAAAAGTGCTTGGAAAAATCCCGCGAGCAGCGCTACGAGTCGGTTTCGGCATTAGCCAGAGACTTGCAACGCTACCTCGCGGGTCAACCTGTTGAGGCATCTCAGCCATCGCTGTTGCGTTTCGCCCTTTGGAACGCCAGAAAGCACCCATTGGCTACTGGGTCATTGATTCTCACTACACTGACAATCTGTCTCGCGACGACTGCCATCGGCTATGCGTGGTGGAACCAGTATCAAAGTGCCAAGCGAGAACGCCAAACAAAGATTGAGTACGTGATTCTGTTTGGAAAGCTGGTGGACGATGTTGTTGCTGGCGAAAAAGACCAGCAAACGGCTATCTCGGATTCGTTGAACGGATTCGAAGCCAGTCTCGAGAAAGACTTGCTAGTCAGTCCTGAAGATCAAGATCTTCGCCATCTGCTCAGTTTGGTGATTCATTACCAGACCATTACACTTGAAAGGATGGGCAAAGTTAAGGAATCAATGCGACGCCGCATTGATTCTGTATCGATACTTCAGAAGTTGCGATTCGAGTACCCCTCAAACTCAAAGTATCGATTCCAGTATCTGTATGGAATTGCCATGTTGCGCCAAGCAATTGACCAACTTGAACAAGCAAACCTATTTCCATATCTCGCATCTAAGACAAACATCTCCAGCGGTTCTGAGATTGTCGGTGCCATGGTTGCCGAGATTGACCAATTGCTGCGGGGTTTTCGCAAGCCAGATTATGAAAATGCCTGCAATCAGTTTAGGCTAGAAATAGCCGGCATGATCAATCATCAGAATCCTGCAAAAGCGGCTGAAATGATTCAGAAAGTAATTATTGACGCAACCGAATTTGCAAAACAGCATCCCGAAACACCGACCTATATCAAGCCCGCATTGATGGCCCATTGGCAACTTGCTCATTATGCCAACGACAGAGACGATGGCGAGTTGACATTGAAGCATGCAGCAGCGGCGTCCTGTTTTTTTGAACAGCACTTGGGCCCGCTCTTTGACAAACTATGGGTGAGAGTACTGTTTTTAGAGAACGAAATTTGGCACCAAAACGTATTATTAAAATATAGAAAATACGAGGCCGTTTTGGCTATTTCGGATAAGTGCCAGCCAATCATTGATGAGTTGATCGAAAATCCGCCGTATCGAGTAAGTGCGACAAGCAGAAGTTTTGAGCTGCACACAGCCCAGTATCTGAGCTTCACCGCATTGGGGCAAATGGCAAAGGCGGAGGAGGAACTCAACAAATTACAGCGTGCCGCCAGATCTGCCTTGGAGTTTGAAAGCACTCGCACCAATTGCCATGCTTACAGTCTAGACTGGAAGTTACCCGAGTCGGTCACATCCATTTTGAGCAAGATGACAAAAAGGGCCCCTGATTGACAGCTACCGATCGCAACAAGCGGAATCTGGATAGGCCTCGCTTTCCAATAGATATCAATATGCAACCAAGCTCAGAGAGCGAATCGTTGAATCGAAATCCGGCATCGACCAGCGATTTGCTTCAGCGGCGAGACGCAAAATCGGTTGCTGAATTACTGCGGAGGTACAGACCGCTACTGCGAGCTATCGTGGCTGGAGAGATTGATCCAGGTTTACGCGCTAAGGTCGATCCGTCTGACCTGGTCCAAGAAGCATGTATGGAAGTAGCCAAGTCGATTGATAAACTTCAGTCCACGCGAAGTCCGCAGTTTTTAGCTTATCTCAGGCAAGTTGTGATAAACAAGTTGCATGATGCGAGAAGGAGATTCTTGCTTTCTCATAAACGGAACGTAAACCGCGAGCAGAAAGCCAATCGGCAACGTGTCGATCAACTGGTTCAATCAGGATTTAAAGGCAACGAAGTTTTGGACGAGTTAATCAACCAAGAGCTCTTGGATTCGACTCGCCTGGCGCTTTCGCGAATACCTTTAGAAATCAAAAAGGTACTTCTCCTTCGATTTCTACGAGGGATGACCTATTTCGAAATTGGACAGAGAGTTGGTCGCAGGGAGGATGATGTACGGATGCTGGTAAAGCGTTGGCTTCTGAAAATTCGTCAAGAAGTTCTCACGAGCATGTCATCCAGTAAGGCACGCAATGCAGCACCTTAAATCAAAGTTAGCCGGCTTCGTCAGTTTAGCTTCGACGGTTGGTACAGAAGGTTTACATGCGAATGCGTGATCAGCAAG
>JANODD010000187.1:0-12666 GCA_031412515.1 Planctomycetia bacterium
CATCGATGAATTCGGCTTCGAGAAACTTGAAAGAAAGGAAGTGCCCGAGGCGCTGAGCCTGCTTTACAAGGTGATCGATGGTCGCAATCGGCGTAGTTCAACGGCGATTGTTACGAATGTGAATCTCAAGGACTGGACCGATTATTTAGGCGATCCACCGATGACGATGGCTCTCTTGGACCGAGTCGTCGATCGAACTAATATAATCACCTTCAGTGGTAAGACTGGGCGAGGCCCCATAACACCCGAAACATGAGAATCGACTATCGAGAACTGAAGCAGCAGATACGCCTGATGGATCTGCTAATAAGGATCGGCTGGAAGAGTACCAAGGGCCGCGGAGAACAACTCCGTGGCCCTTGTCCATTACCTGGATGCAGCGAAAAATCCGCTGACCGATCCGCCAGCGATGATTCCGCATTCAGCGTTAACACTAGTAAAAATATCTACCGTTGCTTTCGCTGCCGCTCCGGTGGAAATGCGTTGGACTTCTGGCAAACCTACCGAGCAGTTCCTCTTCACCAAGCCGCCACGGAACTGAGCCAAATGTCAAAAACTAGCAACCCAACTCCTGCTTAAAGCTAGCCATCAATCACGGAACTACCTACCAGCCAATGTTACCAAACTGGCTGGTTCTACGTTGCGAATGACAGGTGATCTGCTGGATATCACTAAATGGCATTAAAAGCCATTTCTCATGGTCTTCTATTTTCTCTGAGGTCTGCTCCAAGTTAAAGCCAACTTTGTCAGCGTCAACTTCACCTTCAACGTTCGTTCGGCGTGATATTGTCAAGTTTACCCTGCCAGACTTCCAGAGCATTGATCTCACCACTGTTTTGGATTCCGCCTTTAGTCCAATATCTGAAAACAAAGGGTCGTGAGGGTTCTGAATGAACGGATTAAGCGATTCAAGCGGATCGCGAGAGGTAAAAGCGAGATTAATCCCCACAGCTTGAAGCGGTGTTTGTGGAAGTGCTCTCAGGGCATTGCAGGCTAGATCGGCACTTTTCTTCAAAAGTGCCCAACAAGGGCTGTCGGGGACGATTACTAACTTGTTCCAGTCTGCAACTATCGATACGCCACCAAAACCCACCTTAGGTGGGGCCAGCAGATCAATTGGAACCTCTATCATCAATGGCACTTCAGCGGCCTCTTTATGAATACGTTCGCGGATTCCTGCTGGTGTTAGAATCGCGCGATTCCATCTTCCCGCAACTACGACGCTCCAATCAACTGGTTTCAGCATAGACCCACACCGCTTCCACTTTGTGCCATTCGCCCGTTCACAATTCAGGATGATAATACTTTTGCGCAAGTAACTCCATGACTTGCGGACACTTTAAATCCGCTTTGGTATCGAGACAGGTACTAGAATTCCGATTGAACAAGATTGCCTACCGGTTACGCCCGGCGTCACTGACGCCCGCTAGGGCGTATTTTACAGGGTTTTAGCGGGTTCCTGTTTCGAGAAAACTAAGCAAAACAAGGCTTTTGCGGGTTATTTAGAACGCCCATTTTACTTTAGAAATCCGTTGCTCAATTGTCCAGCAATCCTTGCTGTCTCACCACTTTTTCGTGCAGCGAACTTGGACCGAAAATTTCCGAATCTCCTCCCGCACTTACTCTAAATCGTGCTGGAAGATTAGGGAAACTGTTCCGAAAATCGGTCGCGGCACGGTGGATATCAACCAACGCTGCGGCGTGAAGCTTATTTCGCTGGGATTCTGTAGCATCGGCTGGGATACGCGCGGCAGCGTACTGTTGGAGTTTCTAAACGGTAGGCTGAAAGAACATTCGATCGAATTTTAAATACTTTGCGCGATCATGTGAAAGCCCTTCCAACTTTTGTTATTTGGCGTATACGGCTACAGTAAACGAACACCATCATTTAGGTAGTGTTGGCACCAATCTTTTATCTGCTCGTTTTGGGTTAGTGTCAACAAGTGCGACGCATAGTTGTTTGCAAAATCTTTTGCAGGTTGGGTGTAATAAGAGGTGGTGACATATACAAGTTTGTTGGCTTGAAACTGTGCGTTGGCGCCAACAAATGAACGAACAAGTGACACCGAGATTGGGCGATCCTCTTTGTAACGTTTGACTTCAACCGCAAGTCGAAACGGAATCCCGTGAAGATCTCTCAGGCACAATAGATCAGCCCCTCCGTCACGACTTGCCTGCGTCAACTCAACTTCGAATCCTAGAGTTTCAAACAACGCTCGCATCACCTCTTCAAATCTTCTGGGCGAAAGTGACCGGATTTCGTTGCGATCACGTTCAATTGCAGTGACTACATCGCGCATAGACTTCGCGATTATCAAACTGCTCTTTAAAGGAATAAACAAACCGGAAGCCGTCTCTTCAAGATCAAACCGATCGAACAACGAATCTGGTTTCACAATCTCGGTTTGGCTGTGAAGGAGCAACCGTTTCACTTCTTCGTTACTTGCCAACAGAGTCCCTAGCCATTCCGCATTGTGCTGCATCTCCGCGGCGCTATCGCGGTCAGGAATCGCGCCCGATGGAAATACTCCTGCATCTGCCACCAGCCCAGATCCTTGATCCGCGAAACGTTCAAAACTCTTGCGATTCTGAGTGACGCACGAGGCGACTGCTCCAGCCTGTTCAGGTGAAAGAACCCGCGCCCCGACGACGCGCGAGAACATGTGGGAAAACTCATGTTGTGTTAAAAAATCCGGGTCTAGAGTCGTTCCGGCCACGACAATTGCTAGTCCACGATAGCTGTTGCCGCGGATCACTTCGCGCACCATGATCTGGTCTTCTAGTGGCAGTCGTAGCGCGGTCGCATTCGCTGGATCAAAATCCCATTCGATCGCGATTGCGCCCTCCGTTTCATGTCGTTCCCAGCCGAAACAGCCCGCTACAGAGGCGACGACAAACTGTTCTAACGTAAAGTCTCGCTTTGAAACGCCCATCTTTCGAGCGTTGTCGTACGCATCATCAAGAATCTTGCGACGTTCTTCGGCCGCGAACAGTGAAAAAATGCGCGAAAAGTGGTGTGGTGGCTCCTGGATCGCGAGCCCGTAGCCGATCGTCGAAAGCAAGTCATCGTTGAATTCAGTGGCATACCGAGTCATGAATGCTCAACCTGCTTCGCCAAATAACTTGTAATTCTCCGGCGCTTCGCCGGAAAACAATTTTACTAACACCCTACTTAGCGGGTCGCGAACGACATAAGTACTGCTAGCCTATCGACTTTTGTATATCGTGTAAAGCTTCCACTCTTACCGCGTGCTGAATTTAGTCGCGTCGTTGCGCCTCGCCCCGAGCGACGGAAAGTTACTTCACCTTTGAAGCAGCATCTCGCAAGTGGTTTGAATGTTGGTCAAGGTGACCATACGTCCTCGCGATCATCGCTACCGACGAATGACCAGAGAGTACTGCGACCGTCGCAATATCAACACCACTTAGCAAAGCCCTTGTGATCCAAGTATGCCTATAATTGTAAGCAACGCAATCAAGCCCTGTAACTTTACGAATGGCTTGCATCCTAGATACGACGGCGTTCTTGGTCCAAGGCTTTCGCCGATGGTTGATGAACACGAAATCGGCGCCTACCCCCAACTTTGCCCGGCGATCGATGGAAGCCTTTTTGTATTCTCGCAAAAGTTTTTGTGCCCGTTCGGGGAAATAGATTACCCGTGGCTTGCCAGTCTTATCTGATTTGTGCTGCAACATGACGGCGCGGCTTATGTTATCATCCACTTGCGACCATCGCAGTCCGCGAAGCTCGCCCGGTCGACATCCAACCATCCACGCGAATCGCAGCAGTGGCTTGAATTTCCTGCCGGACGCCCTGCAAAGCTGGTTGTGCTCCTTCACGGTTAGGATGCGCCGGCGGGCCTTCATTGGCGGCAGGGCGTGCCCATCCAATGGATTGGTGGTCAGAAGCTTTCGTGATGTGGCCCACTTCAGAATCTGCTTAATCACTGCAAGCTCAGTTCTGGCGTAATTGGACGACTTGCCTTTAATCCAGGTATCAGCGAATTCCGGGGTAATATCCATGCAAGTGAGCGGATGGGCACGCCCCTCGCCAAACGTTTCAACCGTCCTACTCACTCTGGCGAGCCAAGTCTTAGAAACCTCTTCGCGTGTGAACCGATCGGCCTGAACTTCAAGCCATTGTGTTCCTACTGTCAGGAACATCGGGTTGGATTTATTTTCGGTCGCGGTTTTAAGATGAGACTTCCAAACGTCAAACGCCTTGCTCTTGGTATCTGCGAGCTTTCGTTTTGTTGGTTTCCCGTTGACTACGACATTGATATACCAAGCGTTTCTGGCCTGCCAGAAGAATGGTTGTGCTGTACCTGCCATCGCGAATTCACTTTCGCACTAGTAACATTCCAGTAACATGGATATAATCTAGCGTGCAAGCTTATCACAAATTCGCTGTTTTTGCAGGGAAATTAGTGGGCGAAGAGGGACTCGAACCCCCGACATCTACTTTGTAAGAGTAGCGCTCTAACCAACTGAGCTATTCGCCCTCGGGATTTGTCTAGGTTAGATCAATCGATGCTGATTCCAAGACTAGACACCCATGTGCTTTAAAAGTTCGGACTATACGTTCGCAAGTTGACGTGTGCGACGGGCGCGACGCTCGGCTCGCAGACGACTGCGACGCTTTACTTCGCTTGGCTTTTCGTAAAACTCTCGACGGCGCATCTCTTTTTTAATACCGCTCCGCTCAACCAACTTTCGGAATCGGCGAACCGCTTCCTGAATCGTTTCCCGGTCACGGACCATCAACTTGACCATGCAGTCCTCCAAATGTGTCGCTTAAATAATCAAACGCAGGTGTTAGGGTTTTTGTAAAGTGTAATGTTCCCGCTCCAGTCGTAAACCGGACTGGTAAGGAAAAAGAGCACTAGAGGAGTTCAAATATCAAACCAGTAGGATCGCGACAAGTCCTCATCGCCCCTCTATCGGCTAAAACTCTGGAACGTATTCGCTCCAGGTTGAATGCGTAGTTTATCGAGCGGGTTGGCTTTCGTCCAGGCGTTTCATTGAGCGCTGGGCCACGGATTTCAAGTTTTATTTGGCAAAGCTGTCGTCAGGTTAAGCCGATCCAGCAGCTGGAACTGCGGAAACGCCAAGAAAATCAGCGAAACAAGGCAATTGTTCAAAAGGGATGTCAAAGCCAAACGGATATCTCGACGCAGGCCGAATAGTCTGCCAAGTCTTCGTACCCGCCCCGTTTCACTCAGGCCGAACAATGCAACCGGATCTCATGACAGTCGCTGACAGGGTTCGATCAGAGCTTTAGATGTGACGACTTTCCCCTAGTTCGATGCTTTACTGAAATCTCGGTGCGAGTGTTCCAATGTCTGATCAAGCCGAAACAAGACGCGACAACGCACTCGACTTTCTCGATGAACTTGATAATCGACACGACTATTTGCTGAACGAACTCGAACAACTAAATCTCCGAATCGACTCAGTCCTCAACGAATACACCAAAAGTCGCCAAACGGCAGCCGTAGCAAACGGAGCACCTGCTCAACAGCCCGTCACGGTCAGCCTAGCAAGCGATGCTAGCAATCTGCAAGAGGATCCCGCAGATTTCGACTAATCGGAAAAGTCGACTCAACCTACGAAGTTACCGCCGCCGATAAAACCGTACAACGTTGTCTACTCTTGGATCGCAAGATCCGGCGAGAGCAGCGAACGAAGATAGTAGTGAACTGTGCACTCAGCGGAGCGAATATGGCGGCCAATCACTTACGACTTGTTAGCGACCAAGACTATTTGGATACACCGATGAAGAAGGAAAGTCCCCGCGTGACGGTGAGCATGCAACAGGTGTTGCCGCTGCTGGTTGATGCGGTGCGGGGTAATCGAAATTGGCTCAGTGATTTTTCGGAGGAGACGGTTGAAATATCGTCGGATCTTTATCAGGTGCTGTTGGCGTATAAAGAGATGCGTCGCGCGGGGTAGGGGTTTTGGTTGTAGCCTAGGCATCCTGCCTGGGGATTGAGGTAGATCCCCCAGGCAGGATGCCTAGGCTACGAAGATAAACCCCAGGGAGTATGCTTTGGCTACGACGTTACAGCGCTTCGATCTGGACGACTCGCTGTGTCTCGGGGCTTCGGCGGAAGAGCACGGCAATCATGATCAGTGCGATTCCTACGCTGATCGTTTGCCACTGCGGTTGATACAGCCACGCATCGGTTTCACTTCGCAAACACCAACTCAAACTTGGCGGCAGCTGATAGTGATTCGCGGGCAGCCAAGCTAATCCGATCGACAGCACGTTATTGATGACGTGCACGCAAATACAGCAGATCACTCCTCCTGTTCGCCATGCAATCAAACCCAACATCATTCCCATGATGCAAGCCGCGATCGACTGCTGCAAAATCGTATGCGTAAAGCCAAACAAGAGTGATGTTATCAAGATCGCTCGCAGTGTCCCGCTTTCTTTGACCAGTCCGCTGAAGATGAAACCGCGGAAGGTCAACTCTTCGCACACCGCTGGCAGGATCGCCAACAGGAGCAGCACTGCCCAGAGCGGCTGAGCGTAGATCAAGTGGCTGAAGTGAGCTAAAGCCGCTTGAATCTGATCGCCCAGACTGTACACATGCTGGATCGCGTTACCAAGGGCGGTGTAAGTAGGATGCAATGTGATACCTAAACCGATCGCAGCAAACAAGTGTGACGGTTGGACTTGATGGATCCGCAGTGCTTTGCGAATGGAGCGAGTTAGGAAGATCGCCATCAGCAAGGATGGTGTTAGTATTAGACCGATCTGAACGGCAACGGTCATAACGACCACAGATGGCCAATCGGCAATGCTTGAACCCGCCATGAATTGCGCAAAGAACATGGCTACGAGGATGATCAAACCGCATAGGATCGCTTCAGCCGGCGAGGCAGTCATGCCGCGATCGCGCCACAAGTGATGCAGCCACGCGTTCAAACTCCAGCGATCCGATTCGCGGAACATCACCGACTCGCTTTCAAATTGACGAATAGCCCAACGTATCGAGAGCAAACAACACGCGACTGTGACCATAATCACAACCGGCAGATGGACCATCGCTTCGGTGTAGCGACCTTCGATCAGCGATCGGACGAGGAAAACGGCGCCTGAGACTGGCACGAGGCTTGTACCTAGGTTCAACGATAGACTCGGAATCATGGGCAACGACACCAACGGCAAAGTCACCAACAACAGCGGCATCAGATAGTATTGACCTTCTTTCGTACTGCGAGCCAAAGCGGCCACCGCCAACGCCAGCGCGCTGAAGAAAGCAGCCATCGGCAAGAGCAAAAGCACTAACCAACCTAGTGCATGGATCGGCAATGGTCCGAGCGCGTCCGCGACATCCGGTGACCCGGCCGAAGCAAGTTGCTTGACAATCAACCCCGCTGTCGTATGCATGCTGAGTAGGTTTAACAGTGCACTCGATACGCTAAAAGTAGCAACGGTTAACAACTTTCCCCAGACGATTTCATTGCGTCGCGCGGGACTGCTCAAGAGTGTTTCGAGCGTGCCGCGTTCTTTCTCTCCCGCACATAGATCGATGGCTGGATAGAAGGCACCTGTAAGTGCCCAGACCAACATTACGAACGGCAAGACCTTCGACCAAAGCATGGCGCGGCGTACGGAAACCGGTGCGGTATCTGTTTGTGCGAGTGTCAGCGGCGCGACCAAACGTGGACTCATACCGGCCGTGACGAGTTCATTTGAAACCCAGGCTTGCTGCCATACGTCGAGAACTCGCTGGAGCCTTTGTTGAGCCAACTGCGAATGGTCTCGAGCCAAATTGGCGACCAGTTCCAACCCATCGGTCAGTTCAGGCGCAGTCGCTTGTTCTTGAGTGTTATTCTCGGTGGGGTCTGGATCGGCCGACAGCTTCGCATCCAAACGTTCTTGCATTCGCAGCGCAAACTCTGGCTTCACAATCAGCACGGCGTCGACAACATCAAGTTGAACGGCTGTGCTGGATACTTCTCGCAGTTTGGATAATTCTTCTGAATCAGTGGGCCAAGGCTCCGTCGTAAACTCGACGAGACGACCTACCGCTTCCGCACCGGGAAGAGCCGTTAAGTGGCGTTGATGATCAATCAACGGTAAATTTTTTGGCCAGTTCTCTTGTCCCACAACCCGAATGCGAACGCTGTATTCGCGATTAAACTGGGCAACTTGCATCATTAGCAGGCCCATGAGCGGATAGAGCAGCATCGGCAGGACGGCTATCGTGAACAACGTCCGACGATCGCGCATTTGATCGCGCATTTCGCGATGGTAGATTAGTTGTATGTGGCGCCAATTCATTTTAAATGCCACCCGCAATCGATGAAGCTGCTAATTCTGCGGAGTTCATGCGTAGTCGATCGGACTCGTTGAGCAGCTTGAAGAACAGTTCTTCGAAGTCCGACTCTTCAAACTGATCTTCTAACTCTTCGAGTGTCCCGCTGGCTAGGATGCGGCCTCGATAGAGAATTGCGACTCGATCGCACAATCGCTCTACTTCTCGCATGATGTGTGTTGAGAAGATGATGCATTTGCCAGCGGCTCGCAATCCGCTAATAATTTCTAAGAGCGCTCGTGCAACCATAACGTCTAGGCCGAGAGAGGCTTCGTCAAAAATCAGTACAGGAGGATCATGGACGATCGCTCGTGCAATCGAGACCTTTTGACGCATACCTGTCGACATGCGGGCACCGGCCACGTCGCGAATCTCATTCATCTGGAGATCCGCAAAGATTTTTTCCATGCGCTCAGTCAGTTGAGCGGCGGGAATTCCATACAGTTTGCCAAAGTACTCCACCATTTCCCAGGCAGTCATGCGGTCATAGATGGCAGTGTTGCTGGATACGAAGCCAATGCTGTGGCGAACCTCGTAAGGATGCGTCTTGACGTTGAAGCCGTTGATGCGGGCCATGCCACTGGTTGGTTGCAGAACCGTACTTAGAATGCGCAGGGCAGTGGTCTTGCCAGCTCCGTTTGGGCCGAGCAAGCCGAATATTTGCCCTGCTTGTACGGAAAAACTAACATGGTCGAGCGCTACGAATTCGCCAGTCAATAAATCTGGATAAGCCTTCGTCAGTTGATCAACTTCAACCATCTTGGTTGTTCCTTTTCGCGCGCATCAAGTTTCGAGTTTACATCCATCGCTTTACCAGTTGACTGCTTGCGCGGTCGATTTGAGAAAGCAGCCAGGAGGGCTAGCGTGCACGCGGCACTGTAGGCGTCACAGCAGGCGTCAGTGATCGACGCTGGTCGGGCGACTGAGGGGATGACTGAGGGGATGCTTTTGCTGGCCGATTAGTGTCAACAGCGTTAACTTCAACTTGCTTGGCGTTAGCTTCCATGACTGGAGCTGACTTCACTTCAGGTGCAGGAATGTTCGGCCTTGAATCGGAGGATCTTCGCATCGGTGGCATGCGTGTTATGCCAGCGGGCGAATGCGATCGATTGTCGGCTGTAGGAGCCGCGGAGGCGACTGCAGACAGCGACGGGCCAGCGACATTAACGGCGTCAGTTGCTCTATTACCTGGGAAGCGATCTGTGATGCGGCGACCGATAGCGGATGCAAAGTCGGTACTCCGTCGCCCGATACCTGTGTTTTCAAACGGAGCGACCAAAAAGAGAGCCCCAAACCCAAAGAAGAGGCCTGCCATCGTTGAACCGGCAAGGATCGTTGAACGTCCGGGACCAACCGGAGTTTCGCTTGAAAACGGAGTATCGATTCGAGTTACCAGGCTGCATGAAACCGCCGCATCGCGCGACGCTTGCACTTCAGACAGTTGGCGTTCGGTATCTTGCAGCACCTTGCTACGCGAACGAACGTCGGCAACCAAGTTGGCATATTCGGCTCGAATGTCGGCTAGCAGATCAATTCGAGCGGCCAGTTCATCGCGTTGTTCTTCTAGTGTTGCGATACGTCGATTGACCAGTGACGTGTCATTGACCAAGGTTTGACGCGCCAAGCCGAGCTCTTCGCGCAATCGCACCTGAATTTCTTGTTCAGCTTTCAGTGCAGCGACAACCAGTGGATGATTTTCGGTGAAGCGACCCTGCAACTGGGAAGCGTTGAGTCGTGCGTCGGCCAAACCTTCACGAAGTTTCCTGAGGCCGGACTGCGAATTCACCAAGCTGTTGGGGCTTAGCAATTGCTCAGGACTTGCAAAGGCTTTTTCAGCCAGTTCGAGGTCGAGCGTCATTTGCCGAAGTTGAGTTTCCGCTTGACGCAGCTCGGATTTGACGGCATCCAGTTGAGTTCGCGAGCTATTAACACTCGAATTAGAGTCCGTCATGCCCCGTAAGTCGCTGAGGTCTTCACCCGCTTTGCGTTCGATGGCTTGCAGTTTTTCTGTAACTGCGTCGAGTTCTTTCTTGGCCACATCGCGTGCAGTCGTCAGTTCTTCGAGCACAGCATCGGCGCGCGATTGACGAACCTGCTGTAGCCGTTCTTCGAGCGCATCGCAAAGTGCAACGTTGAAATCGTAAGCCCGCCTTCGCGAACTGTGTTTGGTATCTAGATAGATGACTTCTGTGGTGCCAAGTTCCGCGCCGCGCGGTGCGCGGACTTCGACCTTTTTCGCCGTGAGTTCAACATCCTTGGTGGATGGCCAAGGTGCGCTACCAAATTTCATCAGCAACGATGGCTCGGCACCGATTCTCTCAAGTGCGCGATGAATCACTTGTGGATTGTGAGCCAATTCGATGATCGTTTCTTGAGCGGCTTTCATATCCGTTTGACTTTGAAATCGCCCTAAACGCATGACTGCGCCGCTGGCTTCATCACGAACGATCATGCCTTGAGAAGCGACCCAGACATCTTTTTTCAGCAGGATGACATAGCACAGGCCAATCATGCCAAACAGGACGGCGGTCCCTATCCATAACCAACTCCACTTAATTGCCATGGTGACAAATTGGAGTGCTGGATTATTTGCAGTTTTTCGGTCAGACATAAAATCAATCCGCAGCAAAATACTTCAAGGGGCGGCCCACTTGCCTTAGGCGATTTGGAGCCATCGTGGAAAAGTAGCACACGGACTGATGGCACGTCGCTCAATAAGATGTAACGAACCTGGCAAATGCCATGTCTGTCAGGGAGTTTGCCGGTTGTAGGAGCTGCGCGTGCTCAGTATTTTGCGATTGCGCTGGGGATTTTTGGACCGCGTTGTTCGGTTTGTGCTGCGAAGTGCAAGCCGGCCCCTTCGCCGCTGGCTATGGGTCAAACAAGGAATGCAGGAAATTTGCGTTGTGGGTCCATGGCTTTTTGGATTCGATCCGAAAATGCAACCCATGACTTATCACCCAGAAGTCGCAAACCATGGCCAGGTGATTCTCCATCGAGAATGACCACGGCCGCTAATTGCAATGCGCTCAGCTGTCGATCGAGCTCGGCAAAATCGTATCCGGACGTTGTAGCGATCCAGGCCACGCTAGCGCCACACGAGTACCGCACCGATTCAACTCCACTGATCGACTGGAGCGATTGTTCCAAAGCAAGTAGCTTGCGACCACTCATTGAAACTCTTATCAGCGATTGACCGGTGGCGACGAACTTAAAGTCACTCAGCTGCGACCAAAAAGCAGACTCTGCTTCGCGTGCATTAGATTGTAAGGCGGATTGCCCCAATAACTGCTCAGCGCGTGCGGCCACAATCTCAAGTGCCTCGGCCCGACCAGCATAGCGAACAACAAGTTGGCTGGGCGGCTCGATTTCAATTGCCGATATGGGCAGAGGATTAGTCTGCAATTTTTGCATCGCTGCCAACGTCGCGCTGGTCGATACACATTGAAACCGCTGAGTCAGAAAGGCTGGCGGTTTGGGAAACACTTTCAGCGTGGCTTCTGTTAGAAGCCCCAAGCAACCGTAGCTGCCGACCATGAGTTTCGGCAAGTCGAACCCTGCTGAGTTCTTTACGACTTTTCCGCCTCCTCGCACTAAACGTCCTAAGCCGTCGATCAGCTCAACTTCCATCACAAAATCTCGAAGGCTGCCATACAACATTCGATCCGGACCACTGATGCCGCTTGCGATTGTTCCACCAAGGGTTGCACCGGTCGTTGAAGCGGCGCTGGTCAGCACTGGGTCAAATGGCAAATACTGTCCGTTCTCCCCTAGTGCCGCCACCAAAGTGCTGATGCGAGTTCCTGCCTTTGCCGTGATCAAGAATTCCGATGGATCGTAGGTCACGACTCCATCGAGCGGCGTAGCATCGATTGCAACCCGATTATTACCTGCTGCGGTACAGTGGAGTGCGTTCTTGGTGCAATTACCTTGTACTGCAATTGCTGAACTAGACTCAACCGCTTTGCGCAGCTCCTGTAACATGTCGTTTTTCTTCGAAGATCGTTGCGTTTGTTGGAAAGGCCTGCCGAGAGAGCGAGCCGAATGCAAAAGACGATCTTCGTCGAAAAGTATCGAAAACGCTACCCCCGTCCAGTAGCATAGGCTTCCAGCCTGTGACAAGCGGCGTATGCTTCCAGCTTGCGTTCAAGCTCTAGGGCACTTCAAGTATTAGGGCACTTCCAGCCGCGTATCGGCAAGCTGGAAGCTGGGATGGCGAAAAGTCCTAGATGAATACCGTAGCGGAAGCCGTCAAGGCTTTCGGAGGTTGAATTAGCGAGGGCAAAGTCGCATGAACGAAATGCTTGACGCATTCCGCTACCGACTTTTCGCCATA
>JANODD010000188.1:0-10665 GCA_031412515.1 Planctomycetia bacterium
AACGCGACGACAGCCTATTGGAACGACTTTGCCGAAGCCTTTGGTCCTCTACTAGACGGTTCGCTGTTCGAAAACGGGCATCGTGGCCCCATCTCGCCGCCTGGGTTTTATCTGACATTTCATGAAAGTTGGCCGCTAAACTGTCGCCCATACTTCAACGGCAACCTGGATGCGTACGAAGCGTTTTCCAATGACCGGGCTTATGAAACGACTTATCAAAATGTATTGAAGAGCTTTCGCGAACTCGCAAAGGATCGAAAGTGGACTCAAGCGGGCTTTCAAGTTTATTTCAATAACAAAGGTTCTTTAGCAGAGAAAAGCAAGGCGCCATGGATTCTCGATGAACCGTCCAGTTATTGGGACTACCGAGCTCTGAGTTTCTTTGGCGGACTTACTGATCGCAGTCAGGCCGTTTACGCCAATCAGCCAGACAAGGCCGCTCGTGTTCGTTTTCGGATTGATATTTCAAGACCTGAGTTCTGTCGCGGTCAGTTAGATAGGCGTGGCGACCTTTGGGTGGTCGCATCGTCAGCATTCCAGCAGTATCGTCGACTGGTGATGGATCGGATGAAGACGGATGATTTGGAGGCATGGGTCTACGGAACGTCCAATCATGTCCATGAATCCAATCGCAACATACAAGCCTGGGCCCTGGATGCATGGCAGTATGGCGCGACCGGTATCGTTCCTTGGCAAACGATTAACAAGACAGGCAGCGCCCTTAAAGAGGCTGATCAGTTAGGTCTTTTTATCTATGACAAGAACGAGGCAGGTCAAACCGTCGTGCACCATTCCCTGCGACTGAAAGCGTTCCGTGAAGCCCAGCAATTGATCGAGTATCTCAACTTGCTCAAGCAGCGCCGTGGTTGGTCTCAAGATCAAATGCAACAACTTATGAAACAGTACGTTGAACTTGGCTCGCAAGTAAAGAAAGTAAACGAAGACGATGCGGGTACGAGTGCTTATGCGAAATTCACGGCAATGGATGTCGAATTGCTCAAAATGGCAACAGCCAAATTAATTGGAGAATGAAGTTTCCCCTGCCATTCAGGCTGGAAGCTTCAACTTGAGCCTGAGGCGCTAGACGATTTCTTACGGCTTGATCGGCTAGCGCCTCAGGCTCACGGTCAGTAGCTCAGAGGGCGCTTTACTTAGAACATCGAAATAAGTGTGGTTGCTACAGTGGTTTAGACTAGTCAGCCGGAAGGCGTTAGCCGGCGTTAGCCTCCGGTTGGGTATTGAACCGGAGGCTAACGCCTTCCGGCTGATTAGTTACCGGCAATTGTGAGTTTTCTACTGGTTCCTATGCGAAGCGCCCTTCACACTCGGTGGAGGTCTAAGAAACTTGACTTTCGCGGATCTTGAAATTCAACTAGCCATGTAGGGGGTGAGCCATTGAGTCTATGAGATTGTTACTAAACTCTGTGATTTTAGCCGGGTTTTTACAAACCCAGCCACGGTAAAACTGCTACCGAATGTTGTCCAGCGAACTAAAATTGCGGTTTTCGGATTCCTGGCGCGAACACTAGTGGATAAACTAGTCTTTTCTGTGCATGAATCGCAGAGAGGATTTTTCGGAGAATCGGTGGATGAAGAAAATCGAAGCAATCGTACGTCATTTCAAACTCGAAGACGTGAAAAACGCACTGACTGAACAGGGCATACACGGCATGACGGTCAGCGAAGTTCGTGGATTTGGCCGACAAAAAGGTCATACCGAAATCTACCGGGGCACGGAGTATGCCGTCGACTTCGTTCCTAAAGTCAAAATCGAAGTCGTTTGCACCGACGCAAACCTGCAGACGGTCATCGATACGATTCTCAACACTGCACAAACCGGGCAAATCGGCGACGGCAAGATCTTTGTAACCGATCTCGCGGACGCCATTCGAATTCGAACGGGTGAATCTGGCGAAGAAGCTATCTAATCAGGGGAGCCAATGCCAGTAGCAGGCGGACTGCCACAGGCAGTGATAGAGTGTCGTGCCCGTTTACAAGACGGTCGACAGCGCCTGCGCGCTCTGCATGACAGCGGCGTCTCAGGGCTCCAAGTCTGCGTACGTTTGTCCGATTTAGTCGATAGCCTGGTGCTTGAGCTACTGCAAGCCGCACTGGCTGAACTTTCGGTCGACAAGCTGGATAAGAATATCACGCTTGTGGCTCACGGTGGTTATGGCCGGCGCGATGTCGCGCCCTTCTCAGACGTCGACTTGATGCTCCTCCATTCGCAAGCTTTTTCGCAACATGCGATTCCACTGGCCCGGAAACTGAGTCAGTGGATTGTCGATGCCGGTTGCCAATTAGGGTTCTCGCTTCGCACGCCACAACAAGCTTTGAAGTTGGCTTGGACCGATGCGACTGTTTATACATCTCTGGTTGAAAGCCGTGTGATCGCGGGGAGTGTCGATCTCTTTGGCCAGTTGATGCGAAACTTGCGACAAGGCGCCAAACGTCGTAGCGGAAGAATGATCCGCGCGGTTGAGCAAGCTCGATTCGAAGAGCGTCGCAAGTACGGTGAAACGGTTTTCCTGCTCCAACCGAATATCAAACGTTCGCGCGGCGGCCTGCGCGACATTCAACTTGTGCGCTGGATCGGTTTTACCCAATACGGCGAATGCGATCTCGATCAACTAGCGCAGCTTGGTCACTTGTCAGCGGAAGATCAAAATGCTCTCAAGACCGGGTATCAATATTTGCTGCGGCTCCGCAATCAGATGCATTTTGAGTACGGCAAATCGCAAGATCAGCTTGATCGTCCGCTGCAAATGAAACTCGCAACGTGGAGCGGCTTTTACGGAGCTGAAGGTATTTTGCCGGTCGAGCAGTTCATGCAGCAGTACTTCGAACGGACCAGCGAAATCCGCTACAGCAGTGCTCACTTCCTGGCATCGGCCAAGATGCGTTCACGGATCTCGCAAAGTCTCGAACACGCCGTCGGCTTGCCAGTACATCGCGACTATCGAGTGGGTTGGTCCCATGTGTGGGCGACTCGCTCTGGCCTTGAACGCTTAAAGCGCGATCCAGCCGCTGTACTCGAACTGATGTCGTTGTCGAATAGGTACGGTCGACCCATCGAACACAATACATGGCGCGAAATTCGTGCTGCGATGCTCGGTCGGCCTATTTCTGAAATTGATCCAGTTACGATTCAACGTTTCTGGGAACTGTTGTCACACTACGGCAACCTGGGCTCGCAACTTCGTCGTTTGCAAGAACTGCGAGTGCTCGAGCAGATCATTCCTGGAATGAAGCACGCGCGATGCTTGCTACAGTTCAATGAGTACCACAAATATACCGTGGACGCCCATTGCATTCGAACCGTCGAGTGCGTTACGGATCTGGCTGCAGACAATTCGACGCTCGGCAACTTGTATCGCGAACTGAAGAATAAAGCCATCCTGCACTTGGCGCTGCTCATCCATGATCTGGGCAAGGGCTTTGTGGAGGATCACAGCGAAGTCGGTCGGCGCATTGCAGCCGAAACGGCTGATCGCCTGCGCCTAAGCGCCCAAGACAAAGAGACGTTGATGTTTTTGGTGCATCAACATCTATTGCTCTCGAACACAGCGTTTCGTCATGACTTGAATAGCAATGAAGTGATCGTTCGCTTCGCGGCTGTGGTTGGTTCGAGCGAACGATTGATCCTTCTCTTGCTAATGACCTACGCGGATCTAGCGGGTGTTGGGCCAGACGTAGTGAATCAATGGAAAGTCGATTTGCTCGTTCAGCTTTATCGTCAAACCGATTCTCACTTCAGAGACGACAAGCCCGGAGAATCGTTTCGCGCCGACGTCCGTGATCGGCAACAGAATGTACTCAAGCTCGTGCCGCCCGGTGCGAATGACGACTGGTGGAAGCGACAAGTCGAAGCCCTACCGATCGGCTACTTATTGCGTATCCCGCCTAGCCAAATCATTGATGAACTTTCCAAACTGCGGAATTTGGAAACGCAACCTGTATTGGCCTGGGGACGCTTTAGCCCAGCCCAGCAGGCTGTCGAATACACCATCGCGCTCAAGCAATCCGGTAAACCGATCGGAACTTTCCACCGCATCACCGGGGCACTCTCGAGCCAAGGTATGCAGATCCTTGCCGCTGATATTCATACTCAGCCAGACGATATCGCATGGGATAAGTTCTACGTCGAAGATAGCGAATACGAAGGCGCTCCTCCTCAACATCGCATTGACGAAATTTGTGCGACACTGATCAAAGCACTCGACCCGGCGAATTCTCAACCGCCAACTTTTCCGAAAATCTGGCGCAATAGCCGTACCAAGGCAGCTGAAGGCTTGAAGATTCAGCCGACTCAGGTTCGCTTTGATAACAGTACGTCAGACACGTTTACGATTATCACGCTCTTCGCCTATGACCGAATGGGGCTGCTCTACGATATCTCGCGAGTTCTCTTCGACCTGCAACTGGTACTGCAATTTGCCAAGATCAGTACTCATCTCGATCAGGTCGTCGACGTCTTCTATGTAAGCGATCTCGAAGGCGCCAAGATTACCGAGAGCACACGCTTGTACATGATCCGGCAACGTTTACTGCAAGCGGTCAATAGCAGGACGACTTGAGTCGTTTTGGTGGAAGTTGTAGCTGGTTTCGTGAGAAACCGGAAGAAGCAAGGTAAAGCGTCCGGTTTCTCACGAAACGAGCTACAACTTCCATCCCGACTACGGTATCGAGCTCGCTCCATTTTATTTTTTCGGCACTCCTTACCTAGATGTTAATTCGCGCTCGCAGTCCTTCGATTCAAAAGAATTTCACGCATCATTCATTTGCCATTTGCTAGCTAGAGTGAATGATATCTGTAGAGCACACACGATGCCCACTGCGACACCAGCCTCGCAGTTTATGTGGTTTAAGTTACCACGCATCTGGGATTGGTTCGTGGTGCCCTTTTAATGCGACCGTAACATGTCGCCGAGTTTGTTCCCGGCGACCACTTTTTCGCACTAGGGGTGCCTTATGAATGGATTCAAAGTACTGGCCGTTGGAGCGTTTCTTTACTGTGGACCTTCGTTTTGCTATGCGCAAATGAACGTCATGCATCATCAAGGTGGACCTAAATCCATTCTTGTTAAAGCGGTTCAAGAAGATGCTTTCCAGCCTGCGGATGAAGCAACACTGACTCGTTCGCGCAGCACGGATGCTGAGATCTCGTCCAACGAAATTGGAAATCCTTTTCCAGTTGTTATTCCAAGCCCATCGGACACCGTCATCGATGAAAACGGAACACCAAGCAGTGACCCAGCATCACTGCCTGTCGGGATTCGTCATCGTCATAACCCGATCGATCAGATCCTACGCAATGGAATAATTTCCCAAACTCCAGATTCGGCTCAAGTGCCGATTGCATGGCCAACTCAAGGCACGTTCAACCCAACGGCTCACATGATGATGAACCCAGGTTGCACTCAAGGCCTATGGGACAGCTACCCTGCGGAACGCGCCGCCGAATGCGCCCTCATGCACCAACGACTCGCTGGTCATCAACGATGCCATGGATGCGGAGCACAGGGCTGCGGCCAAGGTTGCAGGGCACAAGGATGCGCTTCGGGTTGCAATGCATGTCGCCCCGCCGGTTGCGCCGGGGGATGTGGTACCGCACACTTTCAACCCGTCAATCGCTACGCACCAGCAGTCGTTTGTGACGCCGCTCATGTCTCTTCCGCTTCACACCGAGCTGCTAAATCGCAACCACAATTCCAAAGCTTGCTGGCACCTGCACCAACACTGGCCGCGCCACTAGCCGACGAAACAACCAGCCAAGTTTCTGAAAACAAGGACAACGTGGCTCAACTCCCCGGATTATTCCGCTAGACAGTTCGAGATTATTATTAGTTTTCTTAGGAGGGCGAAACTCCTGCCGATCCGCTTCGCAAGTGTGAGCCCACTTGTGAAAAAGGATTGGCAGAGGTTTCGCCCTCCTCTCGTTCTTATTTACGTGGCAGATTTCTGAGAAGCAGATGGGTGTATATGTGAGCCGTCGGCGCTAGCCGCGGGTCTCGAAGTTGTAGTCGTGCGTGGTTAGAGTTCTATCCAAAGGATTCATCATGCCAAAGGATTCATCGTGTACCAAAACCGTTTTACATTTGGCGGTCACCGGATCGTGTTTGGTCTTGCGCTTCGTTCACCCGCGGCTAGCGCCGTCGGCTCACGGTACCCTCTTCGTGGATGACCCATTGAGTGCAGCGTACTAGCTGGCAAATTATCCGCTTTCTGGCTTGTCAAACCAGCCAAGCAAAAATCTCGAAAATAATCAAAGCGATCAAGGCTGAATTGCCGATAGATTTAACACCACGGATTGGGAGGGTGGAACGAGTCCTCGGACGCGTTCCAACGACATGCATGGTCATGGTGTGACGATGGAGCGGCATACCATGACCATTTTTTATTTTGCCCTACAGATAAGACATTTTAAATATTCGCTTTCGGGGCAATTGGTGGCAATGGGATGATCGAAGTCTGCCCCTAAGCATTCAATGATTTGCACACTTCTTCGTTGACGCGATGCGACTGCAGCCAATACGCCGGCAAACTCTTCGCGACTTACCCGGCCCGAGCAACTGCAGGTAACGAGTATCCCCCCGGGCACCAGCAACTCAAGAGCAAGTGAGTTCAATCGGTGATAGGCCCTAAGCGCAGCAGCGACGTTGCCGCGATTGCTGGCCATTCGCGGAGGATCAAGCACGATCGTTTGGAACTTATCGCTTGACTGTTGCATTTGACCCAATCGATCAAAACAATCGGCTTGCTCAAATTGGATCTGGGAAAAACCGTTCAGCGTTGCGTTGGCAGCGGCTTGTTCTAGCGCACGTTTACTTGAATCGAGCGCGAGCACACTTGTCGGCTTACCCCAGCGACAAGCAGCTAGCGAGAATCCGCCAAGATAGCTGCACACATCCAACATCGCGCCGGGCTGTACCCACTGGGCCGCTCGCATACGGTTCGCACGTTGATCCAAGTAGTAGCCTGTCTTCTGACCGCTCGCCAAATCGAGCTGAATGCGGACACCGCATTCCTTCAGCTCGATTGGTTGATCGGGCACTACGCCAATGACCTCGTCGCGATCTTCGGTTCCTTCGTTGGCTGCCGTCTTCTGATCGATTCGCAGAAAAATCGCCGCTGGTTGAAACCGCTGCTGCAACCATTCGACGATTGTATTCGACCAACGCTGCATCGCGATCGACGAGAACTGCACAACGAGATAGTTCAAGAACCTGTCGATAATCAGTCCGCTCAGTCCGTCGCCTTCACTGTTGACAAGCCTCACCGCGTCGAGCGGCCCGTGAGCTTCTTGCCAAGCATCGCGCATGGAGACTGCACCCTCCAGTTGCCCGCGGAGCCAAGTGTCATCAAGATCCGTCGATTGCTCCCACTGGTACAGTCGCACTCGAATTCGGCTCAGCGGGTTATAAACACCCCGGGCGATCCAATACCCCTTCGGATGCATTAAATCCACGATCGTCCCGGGGTCCAGTGGCACGGTGGGTTCGATGATAGACTTTTCGAGCACCCACGGATGCTGCCCCAAGAATGAACCCGATTTGCGAGTGTTTAGAAATAACTGCGAATAGTTTTTCATGCCAAATGCTTGCGTAAAAGATGCCAAACCAACTGCACCAAAAAACGCAGCCGACATCGCAGTCTACTTGCAAACCACGGAAAGCAAAAGTGGCGCAAATGATGGCAAAAAGATGTGCGGTAAAAAATAAACGACACACCGAAGAGTCCTACATATTTTACCGCACATCTTTCTGCCGGTTTTTCTTTCAATTCCTGATTCCAGTTGCTGTTATAGAAGGGATGCATACAGCAGAAGGCACGAAACTTGCAACTGTCTCGCGATATCGAGGGTCTCTTCATTCGCCTCGTAGTCTGCGTGTGTTACAGCTACAGGAGTAGTCGTCATGGAATCAAAATATCTCGTTGCCGTATTTGAAACGCTTGCCAAGGCCGATGTGGCATTAGAGGTATTGTGCAAGGCAGGTTATGGCCCGGATCAAGTGTCCTTCATCACACGTCACGATTCACCGGATTTGAAAAACGTTCAGCAGTTGCAGACAAAGACCCAAGCGGCGGCTGATGACACACAAGTGGCTGATGGCAAACATGCCAGCGCGACCGCTCCTGGCACAGGCTTTGGAGCCGCAATAGGAAGCGCAGTGTCAGCCCCCATTGCAGTCGGTTCGTTAATGTTTCCACTCTTCGTTGCTGGCCCCTTGGTAGGCGCCGGCTTCGGTGCGGTCCTCGGCGGTCTATTCGATTCGGACAAGGAGGCGGAAGATAAAGAGTCGACATATTCGGAGCACGTTCACGCTGGAGCTTGCTTGATCGTTGTGACCGGCGATGACTATCAACTTCGCGAAGCCAAAGCCAGCCTCAAGACCTGCGGGCCTATTGTCATTGACGACTATAAAGTCGCCTCGGACGATTAACTCGAGTCATGCGAGACTTTGCTTTGTGTGCCACTGACGAGGCCAGTGAACCGGAGTCATCGAGTCTAATTGCCGTTACTCGTTACAATGCCAAAGCACTCGGTGTGAAAGTTGCCGAAGTTTGAAAGCAAGTGAACCCGAGTACTTTCCAAAACATGAATTACCGACAGCCGATAACTGTGGCGTGAGCGCCGCGATGAGCGACGTTTATTACTTCGGCGTCCATCGTGCAAACCGCCAAAGCATCGGAATAACATGACTGAACCGAACTTATACGCTTTGATACACTGGCGAACCAGTGGCACACAAATCCAACTAGTGCAACATCAAACCTCACAAGCGTCCGGTCTTTACGTGTAGATTTTTGCCGTGTGAACCCGGTGCTCCGCACGTCGGCTAATCCCATGAAATCGATCTTAGTCCGCTTGCATCATTTGAAAACAATTAGGTCTTTATGAATAAGAGAAGTTTGCGTGGCAAGTTGCAAGCTCATTTTGGTTTTGACCAATTTCTTCCGGGACAGATCGAGGCAATTCAAGCGGCAATGCAAGGCCGAGATGTTGTCGTCATTATGCCGACCGGTTCAGGTAAGAGCCTTTGTTATCAGCTCCCCGCGCTGGAGTTGAAAGGTGTCACGGTAGTTGTTGGGCCACTAATCGCGCTGGCCGCTGACCAGTCTGCTGCACTGGCACTGAAAGAGATCGATTCAGTCGTGTTAAACAGCAGTTGCACTGCGAGCGAAATTCGCCAATCAATGCAGAGCATCCAAGACGGCTCGGTCGAATTCGTCTTTACCACTCCCGAGCGGTTGCAGGGGACGGATCTGTGCGACGTACTACGGGAGCGCGGAGTCGATATGTTGGTCATCGACGAAGCACACTGCGTCAGCCAGTGGGGGCACGACTTTCGTCCCGACTATCTTGGGCTGCATTGGGTTCGTCGGCAGTTGGGCAACCCACATGTGCTCGCGCTCACTGCGACTGCAACGCCCGACACACTCGATGATATCACCCGAGTACTTCGGCTCGACAACCCCGCCGTCATTAGTACCGGAACAGATCGCGAGAACATATCGCTCGCCGTTGTCCGCTGCGCTAGCGACTCAGAAAAGAAATCTCGCTTGGCGGAGCTCTTGCGCTCTACAGACGGACAGACCATTTGCTATGTGTCTACTACGCGAGTCGCCGAGCAACTGAGCGACTCGCTTGGCAAGTCGGGACTGAGCACCGTTCATTACCATGGGCAGATGCGGGCCAACCTTCGGACCGCTTCCCAAGATGCCTTCATGGCCGACAAAGCCCGTGTGATGGTTGCAACGAACGCATTTGGATTGGGCATCGACAAGCCGAATATTCGTCAAGTCATTCACTATCACCTGCCCGGTTCCCTTGAAGATTACTACCAGGAATTCGGTCGCAGTGGCCGCGATGGCCAACCCGCCAGTTGCACATTGCTCTACTCCGCCGAAGATCGCAAGTTGCAACGCTTCTTTGCCAAACAGGGTGCCATGGAAGCTACCGATTTAGTCAACGCCCACCATGCGCTAGCCCAGAGCTGCCAAGCCGAGCAAGAAGGCGAAAGTGCATTGTCAGACATCCTCCCCACAAGCCCGTTGAAACGAAGTAAACTCGTCGCTTGTCTGCAGCAATTGGCGAGTGCTGGTATCGTGGCGCCTATGGGAAAAAACCGCTGGCGACTGACAACTCCGGATGTCGAGTCCCGCCAGTTGGAATGGCTGGCAACCCGGTCTCGCGAGCGACTCATTCGTCAAGAGGTGCGTTTGCAACAGATGATTGCGTACGCTGAAAAAGATGCGTGCCGATGGCAGACTATCCTTGACTACTTTTCTGAAACGGATTGTCCGTCGCAACCTTTGTCCGCTTGCGGTCGCTGTGATTATTGCTCACTAACGCTGACGATGACCAAGTCCGAAGGGATTGGCCATCCATTGAAAATCGAGTCTATTGAGGACTTTGGTCCATCGTTTTGTTCCCAGGTTTTTCCGCATCCAGGCTATATGGATTGAAGTATAGCCGGTCTGACATCGAACCCGCAACTAACTTTCTCCGTAGCCTTCGTGCTCGTGCTCGTGCTCGTGCTCGTGCTCGCTTGCCGCTTCGAAGCGAGGATTCTCTGAACGTTGGTTGGTTCGGTCGGACATCGATCGTCGTGCACGGCGATTTCGAGCAGGAGCACGAGCACCGCTAGCGCTGAGCACGAG
>JANODD010000189.1:0-40385 GCA_031412515.1 Planctomycetia bacterium
ATCCCACTGTCGAAGGGTTAGTATACAGCAGCCGCCCGTTAGCCGTCACGTTCAATTTTGTAAGCTTTAAGTAGCCTAGGCTTTGTTTCTAAACTAGCAAATAGTCGCCTTTCGCTCCGCGAAAGTTGCGTCAACGCGCTAATTTCGCGGAGCGAAAGACGACTTTAGAAACACAGCCTAGGCTTCCACCTGGCATGGATAAAAGTCGTGGATGAATACCGTAGCGGAAGCCGTCAAGGCTTTCGGAGATTGAATTTGCAGGGCCGAAGTCGCATGAACGAAATGCTTGACGCATTCCGCTACCGACTTTCAGCCATCCCAGCTTCCACTCTGGGTCGAATACTACTGCGCATTCGGCATAAGAAGTCGTTGAGCCCATTTGGTTCGACCGACAATCAACCTGGCAACAGTGTAACTGACCAGCCCCAAGCAAACGCCAACTGAATCTGCAGCAACGTCCCAGATATCGCAACTGCGACCAGGGATAAACTGCTGCGTCAATTCGTCAAGAACCGAGTAAGACATTCCAATCAAGGCCGCTAGAACCAAGATCTTTCCCCAACTCACTCGACTCGACGGAATTGCCCAGCAAAGCAAAAACGATAATCCAGCGAACGCGACGAAGTGATACAGTTTGTCGGACGCGTGCAGACTAGGCATTCTTGCAGCGGGCAAATGGGTCCCAACAAAAATAAGAGCCCAGTAGGCAAGCAATACAGTGGAAGCAAATCGCATAATACTCATCAGTGAACTAACGGATTGCGATCGCGGAGCCCTTCCCGCGATGTACGCTGACAGAACTAGGGACGCAGTTTTCGTTCGCAGCTTTAGCGAGACTTTGTTTAGCGCCGTTGGCGCTTGCATTCCCAGCATAATTGAACCACATTAAGTGTTGTGTGAAACCCCTGACCGCCGCCCCATTGCCGCTGTCTTAAAAAGGTGGGTATAAAACCCGTCCATTCTTGTTTCATCGACAAATTCCCTACCAATCGTCAAACCTAGCTCAGCTTTCTGCGTGAAAACCGCAGGTCGGAGGCTTTAATGAGAAAAAACTTAGCATTCCTTTCTACGCTTCTCTTTTTATGCAATTTTCCGAGCTTGATGGCTCAGGAATCAAAACCAGCGGAAAAAACGGTCCCCGAAGTCAAAGGGAAATCTGCGGCGGACAAAGATGGCTGGAAGCCACTGCTTGAGGAAAAATCACTTGATGGCTGGGAAGCGACAAATTTTGGTGGTGAAGGCAAGGTATCCATCGCCGACCATCAGTTGACTCTCGAAACCGGTGATCCGCTAACTGGAATTACCTACAAGCGAGTCTTTCCTACAAGCAACTTCGAAATTGAGTTAGAAGCCCAACGCGTTGATGGCAGCGATTTTCTGTGCGGTCTGACTTTTCCCGTCGGCGATAAACATTGCTCGTTCATCGCAGGCGGATGGGGTGGTGGCGTTCTTGGTATTTCAAGTGTCGATGGCTTTGATGCATCCGAGAATTCGACAACGCAGTTCATGGATTTCAAAAACAAGCAATGGTATCGATTCAAGGTTCACGTTGACGACAAAATGATCCTGGCTTTTATCGACGACAAAAAGGTTGTTGAACTTGAACGCGAAGGGCACGAGTTCTCCGTTCGCGGTGAAGTGCTTGCCAACCGACCGCTAGGTTACTGTGCGTTTCAATCGAAAGTTCTAGTGCGGAATTTCAAGTGGCGTCCCATTAACGCAGCTGGTGGCACTGACGCAACCGCACCTAAAGCAGATAAGTGAATTGAGCCGCATGGACGAAGTTCCCGAATTGCTTCGCAGTCACTACGAGGATCCCTATCATCGCGGCTCATGTGAACGGGCGACTCACGCATCGCAGTCGCAAGATGCAGAAAGCTCGCACTTGGTTTTGATCCAGCTGCGAGTAAGCGATCATGGAGTGATTGAAGAAGCTTGGTTCGATTCTCAAGGCTGCATTTACTGCGAAGCCCCAGCTTCGATACTTGTGCAGTATGGTGAATCGAAATCGATTGAAGAGATCATTGTGTTGGACGAGGCTTCGTACATCGCACTAACAAAGCTTGACCAACTTCCATCGCCACAAAGTTGTCAGATGTTAGCGTGGACTGCTTTGCAGCATGCTCTTAATCCAACTGAGACCGAATACGAGGAGGGCCGTCCCATATTTGGTGGGCCTAGCTTGGGAGAAGAATCGTGATCTCGTTTGACCCGTAGCCAGCGGCGACGGGGAACGTCTTGCAGTTGGCACTACGACCGGGTCTTGACAGTCCTACTGGTCCCGCGCCCAACTCGCCCCGCATCGAGCGTTCATAGTGACGCGATAAAATGCATCACCGCTACCATGTTATACTTGCGGTGTGTACATGGGCAAAGCCAGAGTTCGCCAGCAACTTCGGGTGGGGCAATGATAATTCGTACCGTGAAGACCCGCTCGTACTGCGAACTGCAAGACGTTCCCGTCGCCGCTGGCTATGGGTCAAACGAGCGCTAGCTATGGGTCAAACTACCGGCTACCCAAGACCAGTGGTAAAATCAGGGACTTCATGAATCCAGCTCCGCCATCCATTGCCTTCGATCAAGGAACACTGCTGCTAAGCGGATTCAGCGCAGTCGGTGTCTCTAAGATCTTTCCGAAGATTAATTGGGTTTTCGATGGCCGCGTGGGTAAGTTTCGCGCCGACGCGATCCACTACATGGATATTGCCAAGTCACTGACCAAAGTCGCTGGTAAGGTGACCATCGATGTCGTGCGGTGGCAGAAAGTAGCGTGGTCCAAGAACAACCTGCCAACGTTGCGACCGCAGCAACTTCAAGCCATCGAGGCATTCACCCAAGCGGGCAATCGTGGCGTTGTGGTCATGCCGACGGGTACTGGTAAAACAGTGGTGGCCCTTGCGATCGCCCAACGCTTGGCTGTTTCGTGTTTGTTCGTAGCGCCGATTCGTGACCTTATGTACCAATGGCAGCGCCGCATTCAAGAATATCTCGGTTACGACGTTGGAATCATCGGTGACAACACCTTCAATGTGAAACCGGTTTCAGTAACCACCTACGACAGTGCCGCCATTCACATGACAACTTTGGGAAATCAATTTGGTCTGATCGTCTACGACGAGTGCCATCATCTACCAGGCGATTTCTATCGTGAGTCAGCCGTTATGTCGGCAGCGCCATTTCGACTGGGACTCACTGCAACTCCAGGACGAAGCGATGGAAGGCAATCAGATTTGGAAAACTTGATTGGCAAAACGGTCTATGAGTTAAACGTGCATGATGCAACGGGCAGCATCTTAGCAGACTATCGAGTGATTCGCGTTCCCGTTGCCCTCTCGGCCGCTGAACAAACTCGCTACGAGCTGCTGTCGCAACAGATTCAGCAATACGTCTATCAGCGTCGCCAAGAAAATAGTGAATTCCAATGGCAGGAGCTGAGCCGCGAATCTAATCTGGACTCACAAGCTCGGGCCATTTTAAAAGCCTTTCGACTCAAACAGTCCATTGAGAACCGGGCCGAAGAAAAACTAAGGGTGCTCGAAGATCTGTTTCGACTGCATGTCGGTGAACCAACGATTGTTTTTGTCGGCTCAAACGCAATGGCTCGAGATGTTTCGATACGCTTTCTAGTACCGAGTCTTTTAAGTCACTGTGGCAAGAAGGAACGTCAAGCGATTCTGTCAGGTTTCGAAACGGGTATCTATCCAGTCATCGTTGCCAATCAGATTTTGGACGAAGGAGTGGACTTACCAGAGGCCAAAATTGCCATCGTGATCGGCGGAAGCAGCTCGACGCGCCAAGCCAAACAGCGGTTGGGACGTATACTTCGCAAGAGCGCATTTGGTGGGGCAATCATGTACGAAGTCGTCTTGTCACAGACGAGTGAGAACAAACGTTCGCGTGCTCGGCGCCGTAGCGATGCGTTCCGCAAACCGAAAGCCGACTGCTGACTTACAAGTATTAGTCTTAGTCTCAGAGCAAAGTCATTGAAGAAAGTTGTATTTATCCGTGGGAAGACGTACTTTTAACTCCTACGGGTGAAAGAAAGGTTACCAGTAAGGCAAGACGCAAAATCCTCTTGTATTGCTGTTAAGCCAACCAAGTTAACTGAAGGGGAACACAAGGGTAAGAAAATTAGGACACTTCTCGCTGATCGCCACCGAGTTTACTCGGTGGGATTAGGACTTTTCCGGCTAAGCTCGAGCGATAGACGCTACTCGCCGCCCCCCCGCGTTTGGTTGCGCGCTCCCCTCTAAACCAAACGCGTGGGGGCAACATTACTCGCCATTATCGTTTTAGCTAATAAGTCTTCGCCCCACCTAGCAAGCTAGGATGGTGGCGATCCGCGAGGAGTGTCGAATTAGTGGTAAGAAATTAGTGGTAAGAAGTTTTAGGTCAAGACATATTCCTACCCACAATCTTCTTGCCTACTTGATGCGATTGTCGGCGGCAACTTAAATTAAAAAATGCTCAATTCACAACAAGCTCTGGCAGAATTTGATTTTGAAAAAGGTTTAATCCTGCCGGATCGGCTGACTCGACTTGATCACGCACATTATTTACCCGTGGCCGATCAACTCCTGAAAACTTTCGCAGACAGCCTCGGTGAAACTCGTCAGCGTGTCCACCAGCGAGCGGAAGTGGTTTTAGAGCAACTTAACGACTGCTCCGCGCGACGTATGGCAGGCCTGATCAAATTACTCGACGATGTCAGCCAGTATGAATCGGATCGCGGAGGCCAAGCTGCTAAGCTGCGACAATTGGTTTTTCAAGCCGCAAGTTCACGTCATCCACTTACCGCGACTCCAAACGGCGTCTTTACTTCCGAAGAGTGGGCCGTGAAGCGAGAGATCGCAAAGCAGGTCGGCAAGCCTTGGGAGCTTATTGAAAGAGGGCTCTATTCGGACGTCATCCAATTTCATCCGCTGAAGAGTTTCGAAGGTTATGAAAGTGGAGCTGCCTTGCTGGCTCGTTACAACGTCGCGCAAGTGCAAGCCTGTTTGTATCGAGCCACTCGCATGACGCTGTGGGCCAAGGACGATTTGAAAACAATCACGCGGACGATCAAACTGTCGCGATTGATGCATGATATTCGCAAGCATGACGAGAGAGAGTTTCAGTTCATTCTCAGCGGCCCCGCAAGTGCACTGCGTTCCACGCGCCGCTATGGCGTTGCCATGGCCAAGATGATTCCGAGCCTACTTGCTTGTCGCAACTGGCGTTTGGCAGCCAATATCGCCGTTGGCAGCGGTGGCAGGCTGACGCAATTGATCTTGTCCAGTGAGGACGGGCTGACGTCCCCCAAACTAGCAGCAGCCGAATTTGATTCGGAAGTCGAAGCTGACTTGGTGAGCAAGTGGCAATCGTCGCCCGTTGATGGTTGGACGCTGCACCGCGAATGCGATTTGCTCGTCCATCACCAGAAAATTTTCTTGCCCGATTTTCAATTTGTGCATGCCTCGGGCAAGAAAATCCACCTCGAAATTGTCGGCTACTGGACTCCGGAATATATCGAAGCCAAGCTCAAGACGCTCCATCAGTTTGCCCATGAGCCCATTTGGATTGTCGCGCAGAGCGATCGGCAGCATGAACTGTCCCGCCTGCCAGCTTCCATGCTCAAATCGATCTTTTTTTACAAAACGAAGATCTCTCTGAAAGACCTTGCAGAGCGGCTCGGTGCAGTTGCTGGCGCGCAAATGTAGCTGGTTTCGTGAGAAACCGGAGGGCACCCCGATTAAGGCAAACGGACAATAAAAAAATACCAGCGAACCCACTAGTGTTGATATCAATGGCTTTAACAGCGGCGGAGTCGTCTTGCAACTATCCAAGAGCTGGCCGCCGCTGTTAAAGCCGTTGATTTCAATACTTTGCACGGTCGTGCGAGTTCTTTTCGCGAAAGCTGATTTTTCTTTTCGCAACATCCCATGAAGATGTAAGCAGCGAACGACTTCCAGGGGGGCTTGGGACAAAGTTAAGCTTGGACCGTTCAGTCGTGGTGGAAAGACACGCGATGGCAATGAACTACATGCAGCCGATCATGACTTGGGTGGACAGTAGTGGAGTTTATCGACAAGGTCTACTGCAAGGGTGTGACATTGACCAAGCAAGCTTTTCGAAAGCTAAACCAGTTGCTCAGGCGTCAGGCTGGCACCCGAGAAGGCTGGCACCCGAGAAGGCTGGCACCCGAGAAGTGGTCGGTTATCATCGAGCCGCAACTATCAAACTCCCCGCCTTAACAAGCAGAACCTTCGATAGCTGACACGAATTCGGCGTCTGAGACCAACTGCCACGCAGTCCGCGCCCAGCGCGTCCCGATTGCGTTAATCTAGAAATTGCAGCCTAGATGCAAAGGGAATGGACAGACGACTCAAACATTCCGCGCTCCCACGTCTTCCGGGCCTTTGCATCTAGACTGCAATTCCCAGATTGTGGGTTCGCTGGTATTTTTTTATTGTCCGTTTGCCTAACTTTCTTTGCATCCGGTTTCTCGCGAAACCAGCTACATTAGTCCACCAAAGGGTGGTGTCTAGCCGTAAACTCCGGTGTCCAATCGCTTGGCAAACTAGCTATAATAAGCTCATATTAATTGTACCGACGTTGATCATCATGGTTCGAAGGAGAATTTATGCGAATCGAACAAATCCTAATGCTCTGTGGTTTGACGACGTTTTTCGGCTGCGGTGTGTCGTCGACAGGATCGCTTGATACAAAAACGGGAAATGTTGTACTAAAGCCGGTTTCTAGTGAAATTGCTTTCGACAATGGTGCTGGGGCAGACGAACAGCAATCCCAAAAAGGCGACGAAACGAAGTCGACGGATACAACCACTCCCGTAAAATCCGCTGGCACTGAAACAAAAAAACTGGAGAAAAAGATGCCCAAATTTAATGAGCTGTCTTTTGACGAAAGTCGGGTCATTCTCAACAAAGGGACTGAGCGAGCTTTCACTGGCGAATATTGGCAAACCAAGACGGCGGGAACTTACATCTGCCGTCGTTGTAACGCACCGCTTTACAAAAGCACCGACAAATTCGAGAGCGATTGCGGTTGGCCAAGTTTCGATGATGAGATCAAAGGGGCGGTAACACGCGAAAGAGACGCGGACGGATCACGCACTGAGATTCTGTGTGCCAATTGCGGCGGACACCTGGGGCATGTATTCCTCGGCGAACGCATGACCAAGAAAAACACCCGACACTGTGTCAACTCACTGTCGATGAAACTGATCCCCGAAGGTAAGGAGTTGCCTGCGGTAATCAAGTCAGCTGATATCGAGGAAGCCGAACGCAAGGCGGCTGAGGAGAAAGCGTCGGCTGAGAAGGCCACTGCGGAAAAGTCTTCGACGACTAAAGAACCCAAGTAGAAAGTCGCCGATGCGAGTTGTTGTTTTACCTACGGCCGACGACGTGAGTCGCCGCGCCGCAGAAGTTATTGTCGGTATCGTTCAAAAAAAATCAAACGCAGTGCTTGGCTTGGCGACGGGTGGTACGCCGCTGGGAACCTACCGCGAATTGATCAACGCCTATCAATCGGAAAAAATCTTTTTCCGCGAGGTGACTACTTTCAATTTAGATGAGTACGTCGGCTTGGGTCCAGAACATCCGCAGTCGTACCGTAGCTTCATGCGCCAACATCTTTTCTGCCAAGCGGATTTTGACGAAGTTAAGTGCCATGTGCCTGACGGTTTGGCGAGCGACTACGAGAAGTATTGCGAATCCTACGAACAGAAGATTCGTGACGCCGGAGGGATCGATCTGCAATTGCTTGGCATCGGAACCGACGGGCATATTGCCTTTAATGAGCCGGGGTCATCGCTGGCCAGTCGCATGCGACTGAAGGGGCTTACCAAGGAAACACGAGTCGATAACTCGCGTTTTTTCTCCGCTGGTGAAGAAGTGCCTTATTTGGCAGTGACTATGGGAGTTGGTACGATATTAGAAGCTCGCCAGATTCTACTACTGGCAACGGGCGCAAATAAATCCAATGCCGTCAAAGCGTTTATCGAAGGACCCGTCACGGCTCAGGTCACCGCATCCGCCCTCCAGCTTCATCCGGAAGTGACCGTGCTGCTTGATGAAACTGCGGCCGGCGAATTGCAGCGCCGCGAGTATTACGATGAAGTAGAACGAATTCAGTTACAAGTCGAGCAGAGACAGTCCATTGTATAGGTGAGAAAATGTACGACTTTACCGATCCAACCGCTCCGCACGCCATTCAGCGCCGCGACTTTGTACGAAGTTTGACCGCAGCCGCAACGGCAGCCCTAATGACTGGCTCGCCGCGGAATATCTATGGAGCTGATGCGGTCGAACATCCCAAGGCCACTGCCGATGCATGTATTCTGCTGTGGATGGGCGGTGGTATGGCAGCACCCGACACGTTTGATCCAAAGCGATATGAACCGTACCGGGAGGGTCTAGAAGTCGCTCGGATGCTAAGCACCTTTCCAGCGATCAATACGTCGGTTGATGGTTTGCAAATCTGCGAAGGGCTTGAGAACATTGCGAAAGTTATGGACCGCGCCACGCTTATTCGATCCGCGGTTCAAGCCGACTTGGGCAGCATCTTGCATTCTCGTCATCAGTATCATTGGCACACCGGTTACGTGCCGCCTCAAACCGTTGCTTGCCCACACATCGGCAGTTGGATTGCCAAAGTCCTCGGCCCTCGCAATCCAGTCATTCCCGCATTCATCAATGTGGGCCAGCGGCTGGAAGGTGTTGGCGAAAACGAAGAACTGAAAGCGTTCACGACCGCTGGATTCTTTGGTTCCGAATTCGGACCGATGAATCTGCCTTATCCCGATCAAGCGGCTGCTTCGGTCCGTCCGCCCGAAGGCATGACCAGTGATCGCTTCTCAAATCGCGACAAGCTTTTGCGCAAGCTGCTAGACCGCAGCCCCAATCGTGACGTGATGAGCGACTACCAGCAAGAATCGGTACTTCGATCGCTCGACAACGCCTATCGCTTGCTCAGCGCGCCGGAACGAACTGCCTTTGACATCGCTTTGGAGCCTAAGGATAGTTTTGCAAAATACGACACTGGACGTTTTGGTCAAGGTTGCTTGCTGGCCAGAAGGCTAGTCGAAGCTGGCGCTCGGTTCGTCGAAGTGACCACGGAGTATGTGCCGTTTCTGCACTGGGATACGCACGCCGACGGTCACACCACCGTCGCTCGAATGCACCAGGAAATCGATCGCCCTATTGCGCAGCTCGTTCTCGATCTTGAACAGCGGGGCATGCTCGACCGAACGCTGGTAATCATCGCCTCTGAGTTCAGTCGCGATGCGTTGATGGAGGGCCAGCCCGGTTCGAAGGCGAACGACCAAGCGACTGCGCCGGTCGACAAAGTGAGTGAAATGAAGCATTACGGACTGCACCGCCACTTCACCGGCGGTACGAGTGTTGTCATGTTTGGCGGTGGCATGAAGCGAGGCTTCGTCTACGGTGAAACTGCTCCCGAGCGACCACTGATGGCCATTAAGAATCCGGTCAGCATCGAGAACTTGCACGCCACCATTCTCACCGCTCTTGGCATCAGTCCCAAGACCGGCTTCGATATCGAAGGCCGTCCATTTTACGTGACCAAGGACGCCAAAGGCGAATCCGTGAGCGAGTTGTTCGCGTGATCTTGCTGAATGGCTCCGCCGGACTGACAGGATGAGTGCTGTTAATTTTTTTAGTGCACATCTTTTTGTCGATTGGCTTTGTACGCCGTTCTTCTACCTTCAACTTGTGGTGCGAAGCCAAAATTGTGAAGGGAGCTTTAGTTGATCTGCTTTTGTGCGCATGTAGTCATAGTCAAGCGTTAGCTCGTGGAGGGCGACAAGAGTCTTGATGTCAGCTACGTCGATCAAACGGCCTGAGGCAGCTTTGAATATCAACAGATCTTCGCAACTCAGGACTCGCACTGGCCTCGTCACACCGGGAAACTCGCAACGGATCGAGCGTCCAATCGCTTCCTGGTGATAGGTTGAATTGGAAATCAAGAAATCGATCTCGCAATCGACGTACTCTTCTTCGAGCGTGACCGTCCACTGCGAGACGCGGACAAAACCGAGGTCGACAATGCGACCGCCTTTTGCCGGCAGCAGTTTGGCTTGTCGAAGTTCTCGTGCAAATCCAATCTCGTCCGAAACGATGACGGCTAAGTCGATATCCTGAGTGCTGCGTGGATGACCCCAATAGGAAACAGCCAATCCGCCAGCAATAACTGGCGATGCCCCAAGTCCTTCGACTACAGCAAAGATCTCTCCCAAAACACGTAACAGCAGGCTAGGAGGCATGCGTATCCCACTTTAAAGCTTGATAGCGTTCGTACCACTCACGATAAGCCGCTTGGAGATCTCCCTCGGGACCAATCTTTTGCCGGAGCCCCATCATCAACATCGCATGACTCAGCTCCATAGCTTGATGCCAAGCCGCCCAGCGACGTTGGCACTCCTCTGCACTTGGCGCAGGACACCCACGATGCTGCTTCACGCCCTCGTCGCTTTTGGCTGTTTTATTGGGTTGGATCGCGTTTATGTCCATGCCGAAATTGTATCGCTCCATTTCGCTTGGTAACAGTCTGCTTGCTGAACTACTCGCTCCAGGCTTCAATCAATTTCCTGATCTCTATCAGCTCGCGCATGATGTCTGCGTTGCTTACATCGGACAGAGCATGTTTGGGCGAGCCGCGTTTGCCCGGATCACTTCGATGATGCGGTACCTTTTGATCGAACGTCAGCGACCATCCTTGGCTTTCGACATACTTGGCGAAAAGAACTTCATCGCCATTGCGATTCAAGTGACTTTCACCTTCCAAGAAAACTTCGTCACCTTCGCTAATCCACTCTGCAAGTTCCTCGCCGATGTGAGGTGGAAAATGAACGAGGGTTCCATCGTGCAATTGCCAACCGTCCATGTCATCATGTGGATTGTAGATGAGCTTTGTAATTCTGCCGTTTAACATTTCGGTTTCCTGTAGTAGGGATATCGCGATGCATTCTAGGACTGCGAGGCGGGATCAGTGCTGTCTTATTTCCATTTTGCTCGAGTTAATGTAGTCTAAGTACCCGCCCCAGTCATTCTTAAACTTGTTTGCGCAATAACAACTGGATAGCCCCAAATTGGATAACTCGCGATCAACGACCGCTCTGATTACTGGCGCCTCCTCTGGGATAGGCTTGGAATTTTCGCGACTCTTTGCAGGCGATAAACACCGCGTCGTTTTAGTTGCTCGAAACACCGACAAGCTGAATGCACTGGCAGACGAGCTCAAAGACAAATTTCAAATTGAGGCGTATGTCATCAAATGCGACTTGGCTGCACCGAATGCAGTCGAACAACTTGTTAAAGAGCTGAAGAATAAAAACTTGACGATCGACTATCTTGTCAACAACGCTGGTTTTGGTGCACTTGGTAAAGTTATTGATTTGTCATTTGAAAAACAGTCGACGATGATTCAAGTCAATGTAACGGCGCTGATGCAACTTACGAGAGCGCTTCTTCCAAGCATGATGGAAAAGGGACGCGGAGGGATCTTGAATGTTGCTTCGACCGCTGCGTTTCAACCCGGCCCGGGCATGGCAGTTTACTTTGCGACCAAAGCCTTTGTGCTATCCTTCTCAGATGCACTCCACGAAGAGATGCGACATAGTCCGGTCCACGTGTCCTGTTTGGCACCAGGTCCGACCTTAACAGGCTTTGGAGAGGATTCTGGAATGAACGCTTCAGCCTTGTTTCGCCTAGGCGTAATGGATGCCCGAAAAGTCGCATTGGCTGGTTATCACGGACTGCTTCACAATAAGTCGATTGTGATTCCGGGATGGAAGAATTTCCTAGGGGCGATGTCGGCTCGCTTTACGCCGCGGTTCCTTGTTCGCCGCATTGTGAGTAGGCTAAATCAAGCAAACCGAGGTTAAGGAACTAATCACACAGGCGAGCCACACGCAGACAACTAATCGAGCAGGTGAAAAACTATCCAATCCTCCTGCCGCTTTATTTTCAGAGTTTTTTCATCCAACTTTGAAAGCTGAGACAACTGGGAGAGCTGAGGGTTTCTCGACAAGTAAGTTGCTAACCAATGCGGGGCTTGCTCGATCACGCTGGCGATCCCTGGTACTTGAGTTAGCGGGATATCCGTCAAAGGCGTTCCACGACCATTGCCGATCCACAACTCGACCGATTCGCCGACGGGAAATCGATGGGTGTCAACGTCGGCACGCGTCAGCGGGGGCGTTAGAAATCCGATCTCGACCGAGTTTTTAAAACTGCGAACGAAGATCTCGTTGCCTGCAGCGCGGAAATGCTCGACGAGCGATAAGCGAGAGGTTAAATTGCGATTCAAGTCATTTAAACGAGTGTCGAATTCTCTGTCCATTCGACTGCTCAGTTCATCTCGCGTTATGACAGCGGTAATGGCTTGAGCTTGTGCATGACTCTCTTGGGCGCGGCTGGTAGCGACTCGCTTTACAATTCGCCCTCGCAATGCGGGCAGGTTACTATCGATCCCCGTGATATGAAGTTGGGTGTTTAAATTTACCGTCGTAGGTGCCGACAAAAAATGCGTGCCTGTAAAGAAAATCCGCTTGAGAGCAACGTAGTTTGTTTTTGCTTTTGAATGGATGATTGCAGGGCCATTGGTGCCGCAGGTATCGGAGTCGACGGTACCTTCAATGCGACAACAGAAAGCTGCGCCTTGGGCATTGTCTTCTAAGGTGCAGGTGACAAACCCGTGACAGACAGCTTGGCCTTGGGAACGGGTACCCAGAATTTCTCGCTGAACATGTTCCGCATTGTGAAAGTCGCGATTGAGAGACTTCGCAATCGTGGACGCAGGAATTCGAATCACTGCGGCAACTTGAGAGGCTTTTAAATTGGAACTAAGTTCTTGTTGTGACAGTGCATTTTCAAGTTTGAGAATGGAGGGAAGTACTCCTTCTTCGACCGATTTTTGGCTATAACTTTCGCTAGTCAGAATGGTCAGTGTGCAGAGTAAAGCGAGTGATAATTTGCACTTCAGAAAAACCATCCAACAAGTCCATTTAAATTGTGACTACAAATTAAAATCGAGCACTGGCAGCTTGTGCGAATCACTTCGACGCAGGCTGCAAGGCTCGTCTGTTTCCACTTCTAAATGCGTTTATCGTGCGTCGGATGAAGTTCTTTGCGCACCAGTGGTGGAACTGGATGCATCTTCATTCGAGCCCGAATTGGCGTCATCATTGCTTCGCGGATTGGTTATAGAATCTCCGCTGGTCTGCAACTGAGATCCCGCGCCGGTTTGTCCGTTCTGGGTGTTTTGGGTGTTTTGCGATTGGTTGTTTTGGTAACCTAAGCCGCGTTGATCTTGCGCGCCAGTGTTTGAGTTGTATTGGTTTGATCCTGTCTGATCAAAGTAGATTCGGCTTCCGTTAACGCAAATAAACTCGCGGCCTGAAGCATCATGTTGTAATACGTAGGCGCGGCCTGAAGTTTGCATGCCCGCGTTCACCATGCCGCTGTTCATCATGCCATTGTTCATCCCCGGTCCGTATTGGTTCATAGAGCGATTGCCGCCCATCTGAGATTGTGAACCTTGGGTATATTGGCCCTGCGAGTACTGACCTTGTGAATATTGACCCTGTGGATACTGACCCTGTGGATACTGACCCTGTTGATATTGGCCCTGTGGATATTGGCCCTGTGGATACTGACCCTGCGGATACTGACCTTGAAGGTATTGGCCTTGTGGGTACTGACCCTGTTGATATTGACCCTGTTGATATTGACCCTGTGGGTATTGCCCTTGCGACGCACCATACTGGCCGCTCTGAATAACCGTATTTCCTTGTGCTCCACTGTTCAAACCAGCCTGTCCATTGAGACCTGCTTGACCATTGAGACCAGCCTGTCCACCGAGACCTGATTGGCCACTAAGTCCTGCCTGTCCACCGAGACCTGATTGGCCACTACGTCCTGCTTGACCACCGAGACCTGATTGGCCACTGACACTTGACTGGCCATTGATGCCTGATTGGCTGTTTAATCCCGCTTGGCCACTTGTGCTTCCGGTTGCGCCTGCGTTAGCGCCAGCTCCGCGAACCGCATTCGCGCCTTGCTGGAGTGTATTGCCTACTGCATTGCGAGCGTTATCGGCGGCTTGACCGATACGTGATTGTGCTGCTGTGGAACCAGCGCCGGTTTGTGCCCCGGCGCCGACTTGAGCGCCCGCGCCTGCCTGAGAACCTGTGCCGAGCTGCGCACCTGCTTGAGTACTCGAGCCAAGCTGAGCGCCCGTGCCGACTTGAGAAAAACCTTGTCCAGCAAAACAAGTTAGGGCACATAATAACGATGTCGTGGGCAGTGAGTTGGTGAAAATTCTACGACGCATTTGACTACTCCAGTGACGATTGTGAGACTCTGCCTTACTGCATTTTGCATTGAGTAAGGCGTTGAAAGGTTTAGGATCTTAAAGCAAGTGATGTGCCACACTAGCCTTTGTGGATGCCCACACGTCTCAATAACCTAAATGGATGGGTTTGAGTTGAACAACCTGCGCCGTGGCGTTGCAAAACGGTCGCACTTGAAGCATGAAATTCACCCCTCTCTGCCTTTCTCCGCATTATGCGAGTGCTCGGAAGGAGACCGGGGCGTGCATCGCTCAGATCAGAATTTCGCATCTTGCGGGATGGTAACATCCTGCGGAGTCGTGGAAATATCGCGATCCAAATCGTAAAGATTGGCGGTACGTTCATGACCGCGAGTCGCGAGGCTTAGTTTATCAAGCAGTTCGCTAACAAGTGCTTCTTCTTCGATCTGTTCGCGAACGAACCACTGACCAAAGTTGAACGTTGCCCAATCTTTTTCAACGAACGCTAAGTTAACGATGACATCGATTGCATTCGAATTGTCGATTTCATGTTGAAGAGTTTTTTGAAGGCAGTCTTGGATGTCGCTTGGGTCATTCGGGGGCGCCCCGATAGCTTCTATTTTTGTCCTTCCGCCGCGATCATTAATAAACTTGATGAACTTGAACATATGCTGTCGTTCTTCGTTCATATGCTTGTAGAGGAAGGTTGCAACGCCCGCAAAGCCATTCACTTCAGCCCACGATGCATAAGACAAATAGACTTGCGCTTGATAGGCTTCGCGAGTCATTTGATCGTTAAGAGCTTTTTCCATTTTGTCTGAGATGCGTTTTGTTTTCATGATGCGGATCCGTTACGGGTAGTGGGTCGGAGTATCACTATCATGACGACGCGGAGCAAAGCACTTTTTGTGCCAACATAAAGTCGATACTGCCGGTGGCGGCTGTTCATTTCTGATTCAGTGTGCGTTAATTTCTAAAATCGCGGCATTTCCTTCGGATTTCGTTATTTGTTTCTTATTTTATATGCCTCCCCTTTTCCATCGTGACAGCAGACTTGTCTGAATTGATTCCAGCGATGGTTTGGTCGGCCGACACGAAGGGAGTGACAGCGGGGCACAATCGTAAGAGGGTATGAATACAGACTTGGCCCTTCGTTTTACGTGATAGGCCTTTCGTGGTGGCAAGTAACTCAGTTTGCACTGTGGTCGACCATAGTGGACGCAAGTTGAAATAGCTCTGCAAGAGGCCTCGCGTTATGAAGCATGTAGGTACCCTCGCTGTATTCAGGCACGCAAGTTGCTTCATATGGAAAGTTGCTAACCAATCGCTAACTGTCAAACAGTTTGCGTTGCTCAGTTCTTTTCAAGTGGTTTAACGCGCGCAGAGGGAAGGTCGAAATAGACTCCATGGCTACAAAACTGGAATCGGACGATTGGTCGCCAAACACAAGTGCACCGTCCGGGGGTTCTTCGGAGATTGCACCGTCTGGCAAGCCGGAGGTTCAATCTGCGGAGTGGAGTGAGCACGAACACGTTTCCCCTCAAGTACAGCTCGAAGCAAAGAAGCTGGTTGACATGGTCGGAAACCCCGAGCTTGCCACGCAGGCAATCAAGGGAACTGGCAAAAATGAAGAACCTTCCTCCAGTAGAGAATCCGAGACAACAGTTACAGGTAAGAGCCGATATTCTCCAGCACAGCTGTCCCATGTGTTCTTAAAGTCACTCGCAGATCTGGAAACATCCTTCGCAACGCCAGTGGTTTCCGGTGAGTTGACGGAGTGGGTGACTAATGCGCTTCGAGCCGCCGAGCGCGTACGATCATTTCTGCTGGGCGATATTCAGAAGATTCATACCGAACTGTTCTCGAACATACTTCGCCAGGATGTTGATCTTTCCGCCCAAGTTGAAAAACTGCGAACGGCAGATGTGCAAATATCTCATGCCGACTGCGATGAGGTTATCTCCAATCTCACAAAACTTCAAGAACAAGCAAGGAGAGTGCGTCAAGACGAAGCACAAATCGCAGATGCCGTGGCGGATGTTACTAAACGGGGAATGGAGTTTGTCTTGGCAGCACGTGGGCAGGAAACGGCAATCTCAGCCTGGCTCAGTGAAGCTTTCAACCGCGATATAGGTGGGGGTGATTAACTCGGTTTTTGGTTTCAATCTCGATTGTCTTCGGCGCGAATAAACTCTCATTCGCTCGGGCCGTGGGCTGTTTGGCATCCTTAAGTGATTTAAACATGTGGCCATGGATCGGGTTTGTTGTGTTCATCTTAGCGATGATCGCATTGGACTTGGGTGTATTTAATCGCCGTCCCCATGTTATTTCGATGAGGGAAGCCTTTGCGTGGTTCGGCGTTTGGCTGGGGCTTGCGCTGGTCTTCAATATAGGACTTGCGATCTTTCATGAGCGTGGCATCGAAGCGGGATTAGAGTTCTTTGCAGGCTACTTAGTTGAAAAATCTCTAAGCATAGATAACGTCTTTGTTTTCATCCTTATTTTCAACTTCTTTAAAATACCGCCCGTTCATCAGCATAAAGTATTGGCATTTGGAATACTGGGCGCGATTGTCTTGCGTGTTTTGTTTATCATTGCCGGACTCGCACTGCTCAATCGCTTTCACTGGACCATCTATCTCTTTGGCGGGTTCTTGATTGTAACAGGACTGATGATGGTCCTCCGCAAAGAATCGGAGTATCAACCTGAAAAAAATTGGATGATTCGCTTTTTCCAGCGGTTCTTTCGAGTCGCTGAAACCTCTGAAGACGGGCGTTTTTTTACGCGGAATGCCGGGCGTCTAATGGTGACGCCAATGTTGATCACACTCCTCGCCATCGAATCGTCGGACATCATTTTTGCTGCTGATTCGATCCCGGCAATTTTTGCGATTACATCGGACCCATTTATAGTTTTCACCTCTAACATCTTTGCGATGTTGGGATTGCGAGCGCTGTACTTTGCGGTTCAGGGCTTTATGAAAATGTTCCATTTTCTGCACTATGGATTTGCAGCGATTATCACGATCCTTGGCGTCAAGATGGTGCTTCAAGATGTTTACGAGGTTCCGATCGCCGTTTCGCTCCTGTTGATCGTTTTGATCTTGTTGGTATGCATCATCGTGTCACTCCTGAGGCCACGCAAGGAGGATTTGAAACTGCTCTTTCAGCGAACGGAGCAACTTGGACTGATTCCTTTTCGGCGACTGTTGCTGATCGAGAACATTATTGACCTAGGTGATCTAAAGGTCACTGATTCGATGCGTCCGAGTTCTGAAACACATGTCGTTCGCTTGGATCTTCCGTGGAGCAAGAACGTTCAGATGATCAAAGACACTCGCTTTTCAAGGTATCCAGTGGTTGAAAACGAAGGAGGTCATCCTGTCGGAGTCATTCATGTAAAGGGTGTTCTCTTCGAGGAAATAGAATGCATGACAGTGGATCGTATTCGGCAACTCACTAGGCCTTGCCTGATGGTCCGAGAAAGCCATTCGCTTGAGGATACGCTGGAACGATTTCAGCGGCGCTATGACCGACTTGCGCTGGTGAATAACGACCAGGGGAAATGGACAGGCATACTTACCTTCGAGGATTTGGTGCAAGAAATTGTCGGCAATATGGGCGATGAATTTGATCAAGCCCGCGGTGGCGAATTCGTTTCCTTAGCGGATGCGTTGTCTGCCGACCGAATATTGTTAGATATGCAGGCCGAATCCATACAAGAAGCACTTGAGCAACTTGTTGCGACGATCCCGGCAGAGAATTTGTCAGTGGCCCCCAAAGTCATCACCGAATACGTTCTGCGAAGAAAACACGTCATGCCCATTTACATAGGCGATGGAGTGGCTATTACCCATGGGCGTTTTGCAGGAATGGGGCGGCCGATCCTTGCTTTCGCTCGTTGTGATTTAGGCGTGCCCATGGCCAACTCGAGCGAGCGTGCCGAGCTGATCTTTTTGCTGCTAACACCCAGTGGAAAGGCTCGCATGCAATCGCGGTTACTTGCAAACATCAATGCTCTTTTCCGAAGTGAATATGTTTCCGAACGACTTCGCAAGTCAAAGTCGCCCAGTGCAGTGATCGAAGCTATTCAGGCTGGACAGCAAGTGTCACTCGACCTAGAGATCGATGTTCCAGTGTCACAGTAACTGCCTCAATTTACATCGGAGAGGACAAACTACTCCGGAATCGCAACCGTTCTGCTAGGATGAGTGTCGAACAATTGTCTCAATTGTTCAGGTCACGATTGGGGCAATCTTTGCGGCAACAATTGAGACAATTGTGCGACACTCAATCCCAAAGTCAAATGGTGACGAGGTACTAAGAATTGGGTTGCGAGGTAGAATGGGGGTAATTGCATTGCGATGTGACTCGAGGGGTGAATCGATTCAGTGAACAGGCAGCAGGTTTATGGCATTCCAGTGGTTCCCATGGCAGCGTGGAAAAGAAGTTGACCCAGAGCGCATTGAAAGAGATGTTGCAAAACTTCGTCAAACGGCGCCGGTTCCGTGTTTATGGCTTTTTGGAAAAACAGGCAGCGGCAAGACCTCGGTTATTCGTTTCTTAACGGGTGCTGAAGATGCTGTCATCGGAGAGGGGTTTAGACCGGAAACGAAGACTTCTCGCCGTTTTGATTTCCCTGATTCAAGCGACCCGTTGCTTCGTTTTTTGGATACCCGTGGCCTAGCTGAAGCAACCTATGATCCCACTGAAGATATTCAGCAGTTCTCGCAGTCCACGCAGATGATGATGGTTACGGTGCGTGTTACTGATCACGCTCTGTCAAATCTGCTTCCTCCCCTGAGAGCGATTCGTCGCGCGTCGCCTGAAGTGCCTATTCTGTTGGTGTTAACGTGCTTGCATGAAGCTACTGGAACCGTTGATTTATCCGACGGACCGGATCCGTTTATGGTTACCACAACGCATTCTCCAAAATCTCCCGCTGTAGAATCCACCCAGAGCAACATTGAATCTAGCGATGATGCCCCGCAGGCTGTCCAAGAAGTGCCCGAAGCGCTTGTTCGACTGATTGCAGAAAAATCAGTGCAGTTCAGCGGCTTGTTTGACGCGATCATTCCGATCGATCTGACTCAGGTCGAAGATGGCCTTGCAGATCCCGATTTTGGCGGAGGGAGGTTGAAGGATGAGATACTTGCAAAATTGCCTCACGCTTATCGACAAGCCTTATTGGCCCTGAATCAGTCCGATGGAAAGCAGATATCGAAGCTTCAGCGTAAATCTCGATGGCAGGTGTTGACGTCGAGCGCGTTGGCAGGGACGGCTGGAGTTGTTCCCATTCCGTGGATTGATATTCCTGCTGTATTGAGCATTCAAGCTCACATGGCAACTCGCATTGCGGCCATTTACGATCAAGAGATAACTCCCGCGCGATGGGCTTTATTAAGCAGCGCGGCGGGAACCAGGATAGCTATTCGAATGGCCGTGCGAGAAGCGCTTAAGTTCATACCGTTTGTTGGCATGGCTGTTGGAGCCGCCGGAGCGTTTGCATTTACCTATGCACTTGGAATGTCCTGGGATTGGTATTTTGCATCGCTACAAAAAGGTCGTGTGCCCAGCGCGGATGACTTGAAAGAAGTGTTCGCAAAGCAACTCCAGCGCGGCCACGCTTTGTGGAAAGCATGATGAAAATTCGATCTTGGATCAGCCTTCGAATAACTGTGCTATTACTCCTGTGGGTTGTGCCGGTTCTCATTTACTTCGCTATCGGCATTGTTGCGATGTATGAGAAGGGCTGGCTGTGGATGGTTGCGTTATCGCTACCTGCAGTTTGGTTAGTTGCATGGTTAGTTGGAAAGCTCTGGAAGCCTGCGAGGCTGTATAACTTAACTCAGGCTCAACTGCTTCAAGCCCCCGCTTTTTGGACCGCCCAAGACACGGCGGCGATTGCCATCGTCGAAAAGTACCGAGCTGATGCAGAAGACGTCGACCGCAACACCATCACCGATCCGGCTCGGTATCAACGAGATGCTGAGACGCTGGCTGCACTGCTTTCAGAGCACTATCACGGCAGGCAGAGTGGGCACGCACTAGAACCGCTGACGCTAGTTGAGATCTTTGCAGTGATTCATCTGGCGGTGGAAGATCTTGAAGAGTGGGTGTTGCAAAATATTCCCGGCAGTGACATTGCGACCATTGGACAACTGGGGCAACTGCCGGAACTTGCCAGAGTTCTCGATGGCGTCCAGAAAGCCGTCTACTTTGCTTCGAGTCTATTTAACCCGAGCAAGTTGTTGAGTTATCCGCTGTGGCGGAAAGCTGGACGAGTTACGGTCGAGATCCAGAATGAATTCGTACGAGGCTTTTATCAACAATACTTGGGACTTATCGGCTACTACTTGATCGAGATGTATAGCGGACGTTTGAGAGGCGGCGCGAAGCAGTATCGAGATCGGTTCGGTCGCATGGCCATTGCCGTTCACGCCGCCGATGGCCAGCTAGACCAACTCGCCGCCGTGAAAGATGCTCCGACAACGATCGCCGTGATGGGGCAAGTTAAAGCGGGCAAATCGAGCTTGATCAATGCTCTGATTGGCGACAAAGTAGCACCTACCGGAATCCTTCCTGAGACGCGCCAAGTGAAGCGTTACGAATACCCGATTCCGGGCTCCTCAAATGTAGTGACACTTCTCGATGCTCCCGGGTACGAAGAAGCCGATGTGACAAAACAACAGTTACGAGAGATCGCCATCGCGTCGGAAGCGGCTGACCTTATGCTGTTGGTCATGGCCGCTAACGTCTCGGCGCGTGAGGCCGATTTAGCGATGGTCAGAGAATTAGATAAGCATTACCGCGATCGCCCGCATCTCAAGCCGCCAGCGATTGTTGCTGTGCTTACCCATATTGATTTGCTCCGGCCAGTTCGTGAATGGTCTCCGCCTTATGATTGGCGAAATCCAAATACGCCAAAAGAACAATCGATTGCCGGCGCCGTAAACTATGCACACGAACTCTTTGGCGACCGTATCAGCGGCTACGCATGCGTTTATACGGGTGTCAGTCATGCGTCTGATACCAGCGTAGTGGATGAACTTGTCCCTCAGATTGTGCAAAATCTCAATCAGGGGCAGACGGCAGCAATCTTGAAGGCTTTTTATAAGCAGCTCGGATCGCAACGATTGCAGCGACTGCTGAAACAGACGTTGGGTTTGATTAAAACCGTCGTGTCCTTAAACGCATCCGGAAGCCAGCGTAAGACTTCGTGAGTGAATCTCTCAACAACAGTTACCGATTGGAATAGTTTTGACATTTTGTATTGGAATTCAAGTTCGCGGTGGAATCGTCGCCCTCGCGGACACTCGCATTGTGCGGGGAAGCGAACAAGTCAACAAGCAGAAGCTGGCGGAGTTTCAGCACAACAACGACTCGCTCTTTACAATGACGAGTGGGCTTCGGTCGGTGCGCGATAAGACGCTGGTCTTGGTCGAGGAAGCGCTGCGGGGAATGCAACATCCCATCGATCGGCTCTACCAGTTCGTGAACCTGTTTGGTGAACAGTTGCGTCGAGTGAAAGTTGAGGATGGTCCATCGCTAGCTTCTTCTGGGTTGCAATTCAACCTGCATGGAATTATCGGCGGCTGTCTTATTAACGATCCAATTCCCCAGCTTTTCTACGTCTATTCGGAGGGTAACTGGCTGGAAGCTTCGGTCGACTCGCCGTATTTCATCATTGGCCGAACATTTTATGGCAAACCTATCTTGGACCGTTTGCTGACCTACGAAACTCCACTTCAATCAGCCCTCGCGCTGGCCTTGCTTTCGTTCGATGCAACGAGAACCAGTGTGAACGATGTCGACTATCCCATTGACGTGGCGATTATTGCATCAGGCACCCGGAAACCCATTTTCAGACGTTTTACGGAAAACGATGTTCGAAGCACATCTGACTGGTGGGCAAATTTATTAAGCCAGTCACTTAAAGCGATTCCAATGGATTGGGCCCAAGATTTGCTTGGTGATGCCGCCAGGCAGGGCCGCGATCCACAAAGTTGTGATTTTAAGGGCTCTGCTGACTGGCAATCTCCGTGACCGAAAATGGATAGCAACTTATGAGTATGATGACGATTAGGAGTGAACTGAGTTACGACGTCCGACAACCGACGGTGCTTCTGTTCAAAATATCAGCTGCGAACACTTCGCATCAAAAGTTGTTTTACGAAGAGCTTAACTTTAATCCGCAACTGCAAATTGAATCGCTGGATATGGGCTCTGACGGAAATCGTGCTCATCGAGTACTGGTCCAGCCTTGCAAGCTACAGGTCTCTTATAAAGCGAACGTTGAAATAACTCCAGAGGTTGCGCACTCCGCCGAGTTGAAGGAGTCGACGAGCGCTCAAATTCCGGCGGACGTGTTGCCTTACCTCAACCCAAGTCGCTATTGCGAAAGCGATCTGCTGGGACGATTCGCGTTTGAGGAATTTGGAAACGCGCCACTTGGTTTTCAGCGGGTTCAAGCGATCTGCGATTGGGTCAACAAGTTCCTTGATTACACTCCCGGTGCGACCAATGCGACAACAACAGCCGCCGATGTACTACTACAACGAACGGGAGTGTGCCGAGATTATGCTCACTTGGCAATTTCATTGTGCCGTGGTGTTGGGATTCCAGCCCGCTACGTTTCAGGCTATGCGGTCAACTTAAATCCACCAGACTTCCACGGATTTATCGAAGCCTACTTGGATGGACGGTGGTTTCTATTCGATCCTTCGAAGCTTTCTCAACTGAATGGATTGGTGCGGATAGGAACTGGACGAGACGCTGCTGATGTTCCGTTTGCGACCATCAACGGTAACGCCATCTTGACTCAGAAGTCCGTCTGGGCAGACCATGCAGATAACGCGGCTCCGATCCAAGCCGACTTGCAAACGGCTATCTCAACTGCTTGAAATTAGCGGTAGCGAAACGGTCGAATCGGAAAGGGACGCACCGGTATGTAGTACGGAGCTACGTAGCTGGATCCAAAGTTTGGATAAAGTCCCGTTGTGGGTAATCCGTTGTTGTAGTTACTTGCGTTGTAGACGTTGTAATAGGGAGCGCCATAACCGTAGTACGGATAGGCGTTGCCATAGCCGTTATAAAATCCGTTTCCGTAGTTGTTATAGAAATTGATTCCGTTGCCATATCTGCCTACTTGCAATTGCAAGCCACCAAACTGGGATTGGGCAACATCAGCAGCGCACCAGCAGGCCACGGTGAACGCGGCGATCACTGAAAGTTTTCGAAACATACGTTTTCCTTTTCGTTTCATCGACCAAGAAACAGTATCTGCCCTCTAGAATCAATATTACGGCAATTCCCCCGCCAAGTAAAATTTCTAAAATTGAGATTTGCTGACTCGAACGGATTCAACTAAAAATGGCTTCGATGGAACCCCGCAGGTTTACCCTGCGGCTTCCAACTAATCCCGCCGGTTTACCCTGCGGGTTGTTCGGCTTCCAACTCAGTCGGTCGTCGACGAAGTATAGCGACGAGCGTTTAAGCAGTTAGCATATCGATCTCCGCCGAGTCGCAACCGTATTGCACTCGGCTTCACTACATTGCGGCCTCAGCGTCTGACCAGTGACTTGTTGGCTCAACGTTTCGGCCACTGTTCCATCCGCCGGACGGTCTTAGTAAGAAACAGAACAATCCGCAGTGCAAGACTGCGGTATTCTCGCTAGTAAGAAACAGAACAATCCGCAGTGCAAGGCTGCGGTATTCTCGCTAGTAAGAAACAGAACAACCCGCAGTGCAAGGCTGTGGTATTCTCGCAGCGCCGGGTGCAATTAAGGTAGAGCTCTCTTGGACTTGCGACACGTCTGGCAATTTCTTGTCGATTGAAGAACCAGGAAAATGGTCAATGGATACGTGATGGGCATGAGCATTCCACACGTTACCAGGGAAACGAAAAAGACCACGATCCCGACGGCTTGGTAGTTTTATTTCATACTCTTACATGTTGGACAAGTATTGACGGAGTTGTCGTCGTGAAGGTCAGCCATTGCTTGCCGTTTCGAAACCCACTGTTTGCCAAAAGTCTACTGATTGCCAGGAAGGGAGGATGCACCGCTTCGAATTTGTTTTACTCAAGTTGCAAAAGCTACGCTGGTCGACTCGTGCCACCGGTGTTAAACTTTAACACATAACACCTGTTTCAACAACTGTCGTTTAGACGCGTTTGAATGCTCCTGCTGGTTCTCGCAGTGAAGGCTTGGGAAATGACTTCGTCAGCAAAAACATTCACGGGAACCGGGGTTCTAAGCTATCTAGGATTGCTGGTTGTTGGAGTTGCCATCGTGCTGGTAGTGCTCCAACTTGGAAGCGACTGCGGACTGTCTGACGTTGCTTCGGAACCGGCTCGGGCTGCGGCCAAACCTAAGCCAAGCGTGGACATAATTTTGCATGTTCTGGTTACCTTGGCAACAGTGATCCTTCTCGGAGGATTGCTTGGAATGGTCAGTCGATACTTGGGCCAGCCACCGGTTATAGGCGAGATCGTTGCAGGGCTGGCTCTTGGTCCGTCGTTGCTGGGGGCGCTTAGCCCAGATGTGATGCATTGGTTAATTCCTTCTCAAGAGTTAGATCCTACCACAGGGGTATCGACTTCGTTAAAGATCGTTGCGCAGTTGGGTGTGGTACTTTACATGTTCTTAGTCGGCCTCGAGTTGAACGCCGCGCACCTGAAGCACAAGGCCCATTCCGCGGTCGCTATTTCTCATGCAAGCATCGTCGTGCCTTTCGCACTGGGTGCAATACTGTCACTTTGGCTCTATCCCATGCTGAGCAGTCGCGAAGTGCCGTTTATCTCATTCGCATTGTTCTTAGGAGTTGCCATGTCCATCACGGCATTTCCAGTACTCGCTCGAATTCTCACGGATCGCAATATCCAGAACACACCGGTCGGATGCATTGCATTGAGTTGTGCTGCGGCGGACGATGTAACCGCGTGGTGCTTGTTGTCGTTAGTGGTTGGGGTTGCCAAAGCAGAGGTAGGAAGTGCCATCGCCGTCCTCAGTAGTGCCGCTGCGCTCATTGTGATCATGTTTTTTGTAGCAAGACCTATCCTGGTTCGTTATGCACAGTTCATCGATCATCGTAAGGGGGACTTGCCTGCCTACTCCATCGCTGCTGTTTACGTGCTCATCCTTACTTGTGCTGCAACGTCCGAGTGGATTGGGATACACGCCATCTTTGGAGCATTTCTGTTGGGCGTGATCATTCCATCGGACAGCCGTCTGGCCAACAGTTTCCTTTCTAAGCTCAAGGAACCCGTTACCGTCTTGTTGCTACCGGCTTTCTTTGCCTATACAGGAATGCGAACGGAAATTGGGTTGCTCAATGACTGGCATTCATGGGCCATTTGCTTAGTGATCATCGCCGTAGCTACATTGGGCAAGTTTGGCGGGACATTCTTCGCAGCGCGTTTTGCTGGAGAATCATGGCGAGATGCAGGGATCCTAGGAATGCTCATGAACACTCGTGGACTAATGGAATTGATAGTCCTTAACATTGGGCTCGACTTGGGAGTCATTAGCAAGACACTGTTTGCGATGATGGTCATCATGGCCCTCGTGACTACGATGATCACCGCGCCGGCGCTTGAGCTGTTATCTGCGAAGCCGGCAAAATCCTAGTGCTAGTGCTCCAACACAGTTTGACTTTGTACAAAAGCACTAATCAATGCTTTGTCCAGATTTTCTTTTAGGGTTGGCAGTTTCATCGCCGCTTCATCGCCGCACGATTGTCACGGGTTGTAGCTGCAACAATTGAAGCAATTGTGCGACACTCATGACAAATGCTGGCACGCACTTTGCTTGTACCTAGGTGAACCAAACGCGTTTAGCTCTGAAAGGAAAATAGCGAATGAAATACCTCCACTTTGCACTGTTAGCAATCTTTATGATTGCCGGTTGCGACCAAACAAATCGAACTACAACCACTGATTCTTCCGGGAACAGTACGACAAAACCTTCGGGAAGCAGCATGTCCGCACCTTCAGGGAGCAGCATGACAAGTTCCTCGGGCAACAATGCGAGCAAGCCTGTCGACAGCGACAACTCAGCCGTTAACAAACGCGATCGCGACGGTGATGCAAAGACGCCTATTGATCAGAACGAAAATCAAGCCGACATCGATGTTACAGCTGGGATTCGAAAAAGGCTGGTCGGAACAAAGATGTCTGTTAACGCCCAAAATGTAAAAATCATTACTCAGGATGGCGTTGTAACACTGCGTGGTCCAGTCAAGACGATGGAAGAGAAAAAGCAAATCGAAGAAATCGCTCGCAGTGTTGCAGGCGTAAAAACTGTCGATAGTCAGTTGGAAGTTGAAAAGAATCCTTAACATGGCTTTTAAGCCAACGGAGTTACATCATGGCGAGAGCCGTATTTTGCACAGTAAAGTCGACTACCCAAGCTTCAGCTATTGTTGATCGATTGAAATCCGCAGGCTTTCAATCCAACGACATTTCAGTGCTTGCGCCGAACAAAGATGGCACCAGAGACTTTGCTGTCGACAACGAAACCAAGGCTCCTGAAGGGGCTGCTACTGGAGCCGGGACAGGTGCGCTGCTTGGCGGTGGATTAGGTTGGCTTGCGGGAATTGGAGCGCTGGCCATACCTGGAGTCGGTCCACTCATCGCTGCAGGCCCAATTATGGCTGCGCTGACAGGCGCCGCCGTAGGTGGTTCGATCGGGGGCGTAACCGGAGCTCTTATCGGTCTTGGCATCCCTGAGTACGAAGCCAAAAAGTACGAGACCAAAATCCAGGGAGGCCACTGCCTGATATCGGTTCATGCAGAAACCTCGCAAGAAATTGACGAAGCTAAAAAGATCTTTGAAACAGCTTCCGCCGAAGATATTTCGACTTCCCAAGAAGCGTCACAAACAGCGAGACGCTAACTTAGTCACTGAGAATCGTGAAGTCATGGAGGATTTCACGTTTTTGTTTCCGGCCTTTCACGGTAATCGTAATTAGACGCAACGAATCTTCTTGCCACTTTGATGACCCTACCGTGCATAGCATAATGGTCTAAGGGCATTCTGCAGTCGTCTTTCACTTTGCGTATCAATGAGACGCGATTCGTTTCGAAGAAATCTTCGGACGTCAAAGAAACGACGCTCAAGTAGTGCTCGTTTAGCGACCAGATTGTATGATCGGCCTGCTGGCCCTGGACCCGTTAAAAAGTGTAAAAATGAGTTCAATTGATTTGGGTGGGCTAAGCGACCTTCCGACAACAATCACCATGCGTGCTATCGAATATGATGAGTATGGCGATGCCGAGGTTCTCCATGTTGCAGAGCATCCGCTGCCACAGCTTCTGCCAGGGCAAGTACTGATTAAGGTGATAGCATCTAGCGTCAATCCCATCGACTACCGCTTTCGTCGCGGAGATTTGAAAGGGCTCATCCCATTTGGATTTCCACGAATTCCGGGGTATGACGTTGCGGGCACTATCGTTGATACGTTTAAAGATAGTTCCTTCACCGATGGTGATCGCGTTATGGCCTTTCTCGATCATGCACGCGGTGGTGCACTGGCAGACTATGCGGTATGCGCCGTCTCTTCGGTAGCTAGAATCCCTAACGCAATGCCTATAACCGAGGCGGCCGCAATTCCGTTGGCGGGAACCACAGCACTTCAGTCGCTGCGAGATCACGGAAAAATCGAAAGCGGACAATCAGTGCTCATCAACGGTGCCAGTGGCGGTGTCGGAATGTTCGCTGTGCAAATTGCTAAAGCCTACGGTTGTCATGTCGACGCGGTCGCCAGCGGCCGCAATCGAGATTTCTGCCTATCGCTGGGAGCGGACCATTTCTACGACTATAAACAAGATGACTTTATGAAGTCAGATGAGCGATGGGATATCGTTTTCGATGTGGCTGGTACGGCGCACTATCTTGAAGCTCGCGCAGTCTTAAAAGAAGGAGGCCATTACATCTCAACGCAGCCCAGTATCAGTGGATTGCTGATGACAATCCTTACGTGGCCGCTGTCCAAGTCTGGTCAAGTAATGCTTGCCATTCCATCTGGCGACGATCTCCGCGAACTTATTCGACTTTATGAAAATGGACAACTGCGAGTTACCTTGGATAGCGAATTCCCGTTCGAGAAGGCAGCTGAAGCCCATCGCAAAGTCGAATCAGGCGTCGACCGCGGAAAAGTAGTGCTCATTAACGATCACATGCACTCGAACCGATTCATCAGCGGAACTCAGTAAGATAGTTGGTTTCGTGAGAAACAGGATGCGGTGGAGAGGTCATCGGTGCACCCGGTTTCTCACGAAACCAGCTACATTTTCAAAATTACTTCTTAGCATTATCGACACTGAACTTCTGCAGCGCCACGAGTTGTTCTTGGGCGGCCTTCTTCGTTGAAGCTTCTAGCCGCGACCTCGCGGTCCCATGAAACAGCCTGCTCAACTGCTTTTCGATTTCGATAGCGGTCGTTACATGGACCATCGTGGAAGTACCTTTAGGCTCTGCGCGCAGAGTCGTACGATAAGAGGTCAATTCGCCTGACGGGCCAGTCGACTCTGTGGCAACCTCCATCACTTCTGGAGTTATTAACGCGTCTTGAATCAATTCAAGATCTTTGGCATGAATCTCTTCGTCATTCACAGCAACCACCATCCGTTTTCTGGATGTGATGTCTGATTGCGATCGGCGCAACAAGGCGTTGATCAGCGGGCGACTATCGCGTGATAAATCGAGTTGAAGGTCGAGGACTTCTTCGGTTACTAACTGCATGCCGCCGTGTTCAATAATCGTGCGAGTGGGACTATTCCTTACCATAATCGTACGAAATTCCTCAAACGGGACTGGAATTTCGCCCGCCTCCTCTGAACTGGCTGCGCCCTTGAAAGCACTAGGTGTAAGTTGCCAAGCTGCTAACCCAGCAATTACTACCGCTGCAAGACCTAACCCAAGCCAAAGGAAGGTCTGTCCCGAACGTCTTTCAATCACAAGATCACCACAATCATTAAGTTACGCTTCACCAACATTCGTTAGCCATTGAGCTCAAGGCGATTGAGTTTCAAGGACGTTCGGCGGCAGAGTTGAGGGTGTCGTCTCGTTACCTAGACCCTTAATAAAGTTCTCTGTGCCTTGAACCGCTTTATCGACATCTCGCTTGACCTCGTCCGTTCGGAACTCGACTCGGGCAGTGCCACCTGAAGAGCTAAACACTAGCCATCCGCCAACGACCATAAGTACGATGAGGAGTGCGATAATCAATACTGTCCGCATGACTTATATCCCTTTGTTAAATCGCGACTACGCCACCGGACGATAGTTCCGGATGAAGGTTTCACACGCGGTACAGCAAGCTGCTGATTCGGAAGAATTCAGCGAAGACTTTTTTAAGGTCTCCATCATGCGTTCAATTTCTTCAGCCAATCGCTCTTCAGTTGCCGGCAGAACACTACCTGCCTCGTAGCTTCGAATACATGCAATGCAGTTCTGCCCAAGCTCAGCAGCCACGCCAATAATAGCGTTCGCCTCGTCATTTTTTTGAGAAGCCAAACTTTTGATCAAGACGAGGCTTGAAATAACGCACGAGTAACATTCGTCGAGCAATAGGTCAGTCATGTTGCACCAAGTGTTTAGCGGTCATAGCTAAAAGCAAGACAGTGCAAGGCACGTGCCGTGACGGTCGACGCGAGAGTTGGATGATTGATTTGCTAGTCGAAATATTAGAGGTGAGCCCCAGGCATGCAGGCTGATCGACATTGCCACATTCGCTCGGTTCGAGCCAAATACTAGCGCTTTGTCCAGATTAGATTTTGGGGTTAGTGAGGGTGACAAACAACAGATTGTGTTGAAGCACTAGAGCCCAACGTTTCGAATTGTAAAGAATTTTTTTACCGGACATTTTATTGCCAGCTGCATTCACGATCTCACCTAAGCGATAATCTCACGAATCACATTTCCATAAACATCAGTAAGTCGGAAATCGCGACCGGCGTAACGGTAAATAAGCTTCTCGTGGTCGAGGCCGAGTAGATGCAGAATGGTTGCATGCCAGTCGTGTATCGAGACACGATTTTCGACGCCTTCGTAACCGTAATCGTCGCTCATCCCGTAGCTCAAGCCGCCTTTCAAACCGCCGCCGGCCATCCAACATGAAAAGGCTTCGTTGTTGTGATCTCGCCCGTCATTGCCTTGCGCATGAGGCGTGCGACCAAATTCGCCTGACCAAATGACGAGCGTATCTTTAAGCATGCCACGCGATTCAAGATCCGCGAGCAAACCGGCGGCAGGCTTGTCGATACTTTCGCAGTTGTTGGCAAGGGCCGTTTTGAGATTGAAGTGCTGATCCCAATTGCCGTGAGTCACTTCTACAAAACGTACACCGGCCTCGACCATGCGACGAGCTAGCAAGCATTTGCGACCGAAGTCATCCGTGGCGCGATCGCCTATGCCGTATAGATCTTTTGTGGCTTGGGTTTCTTCGTCGATACTTAGCAACTGCGGCAATTCGGCTTGCATACGAAAACCAAGCTCGAAGGATTCGATCATGCCATCGATCTGAGGAGCTTGAAGAGCCGCCTTTTGCTGAGCTGCGTTGAACTGCTGAAGAAGATCAAGTTCAGTTCGCTGCTCGTCGATGCCTTGTGAACGACGAAGATTTGGAATGACAGCAGATGTAATAGAACGTCCTTCACTGCCAAGTCGACTTGCTTGGTTGGTAGCAGGGAGGAAGCCAGAGCCATAGTTCTGAGAGCCACCAAAGCCGTTAGGCGGCGTGATTGTGACAAAGCCTGGCAGATTTTCATTGGTGCTACCAAGGCCATACATTGTCCAAGCGCCCAGCGAAGGCCGAACAAACCTCGAAGTACCGGTATGCAATTGCACAAAGGCTTGTGGATGTGCCGGCACATCGGTGTGCATTGCGTTGAGCACGCATAGCCGGTCGGCTTGTTTTGCCAAGTTCGGCAATAAATCCGAGAGCCATAAACCGCTCTCGCCACGCTTCTTAAATTTCCAAGGCGACCCGAGCAGCTGACTTCCTTGACGCCGGCCAGGCTTACCTGAGTCCGCGATCAGTTTGGGTTTGTAGTCGAGCGTATCGACGTGCGATGGTCCTCCGCGCATACACAGGAAGATGACTCGTTTTGCCGTTGGAGCAAAGTGAGTTGCCGGTCGAGCGTCAGCTGCCATTGAACGTTGTGCGAGATCGCTGAACGCCAACCACCCGAAACCGCAGCTTAACGATTGCAGCATCGCACGGCGGGAACAGAGCGGTAGGACTCGGTTGCACAGCTTTAAGCTTAGCACGTTTATTTCTCCGGTTGGTTATGTTCTATAGTTTGGTTCCCTGCCAGCTTGCCTGGCAGGGAACGCAGTTTGACAAGCTAGACGGCGTACTGCCGAGCCCTTCCTCCCTTTAACTTGAGCCAGCCGCCAGAGGGCGGCGGGCTCAAGTTAAAGGACAGAAGTAAGGAAACACTTCTAACCACCAAACTAATTCACCCACGAGACAAACTCGTGCGGGCCTTCGCAAATGCAAAAGCTATTTCAAAAATCGATAATCAGCGCTTGCAAACAAAGAGCGTGCGACGCTTGCCCATATGGTTTGATGCGATGTATTGTTTTTCTGCTTTTGTAATACGAACGCAACAGCAGCTTGCTTTTCTTCCTCCAGTGGAAGCCGCGAAAGTATTTTCATTGTCAGCGTGTTAAACAGTTGCTCGATTCGTTCGTTGCTCAGCGGTGGCGACTTAGCTAGCCGTCCTTTGGTCAAACTGTCTGTATCCGACCGAGATTGAAGCTGACCGAGCAACTCATCGGCAAGCAATCGGCACTCGGTCTCAACCGCGGGGTTATTCATCCAGTAAAGTGACTGCGAAGGCACAATTGTTGTCGCTCGTGTGCCACTCACCATTGAGTTATCGGCAAAGTCAAACAGCTCAAGGGAGTCCGGCAAAACGTTGCGCGTGATTGGCAAGTAAAGCGAACGATGCGGATCGTTGGCGCTTGTAATCTCCTCTTCAGTGACGCCCATGCCGCGACGACCACCGATGTTGCCATCGCCGCTTCTCGAGATCATCGAACCATGCGGACGATCAGGCCGCAGAGAACCGCTCGCGGCGAGTAACCCGTCACGCAGGCACTCGGCTTCGAGCGCTCGTCGGTTGGCTCGCCATACCAATTCATTTTCGGGATCGGCAAGGAAGGCTTCATTGCGGTAATCGCTGGATTGCGCATAAGTGTGCGATAGAACAATTTCACGCACAAGCTTTTTTACTGACCACTTTTGATCCATGAACCCTTTGGCCAGATGGTCGAGCAGGGGCTGGTTGCTCGGCAGATCGCCGGTCGTGCCGAAGTTGTCCACCGATTTCACCAAGCCCTGGCCTATCAACCAAGACCAAACTCGATTGACCATGACGCGGGCCGTCAACGGATTTTTCTCGGACGTAATCCAGTTTGCTAATTGCAGTCGACCGCTTTCATCAGCATCGATCTTGGCTTGCTTGCTGCCAGCAAGGAATACGGGCAAGCCACGCGGGACAACATCGCCTGGTTTGTCAATTTCACCACGGATCAATTGCGGGCTGTCGAGGATGACCATCATCTCAGGCGGTAGATTGCGACCAGGCGGCCCGCCGGGTCCAGGCTGCATCATTCGACCCACCCGTTGTTGCAATCGTCCAGGCGTGGATGCAACCGGTTTATCAGCCACTCCAATCGCAAGGGCTTTGCTGGAACCATCACTGTTAAGCGATTCAAGCGTGGTCTCGAGCTGCGCGAGTTGTGTCTGGACCTGGACAAAGTTGGGAGGTGGTGCACCTTCTTTACCAGCGCGGCGCTGCTCCATGCGTTCTGCAAAATATTCACGACGCTGGGTTTCAAGTTCTTCGATACGTGACTTCAGTTGGTCAAATTGTTGCTTGCTTAGCTGTCGAGTCGCTTGCGGGTCGCGGTATTCTTTGGGCAGCTCGATGGACGTTGCGCGGTTGCGACCACCGACGGCACCGACGGTTCCATAATGTGTTTTGGTCGAAAGGAAAATCCCTGCCATCGCGGTGTAATCGCGCTGTGAAACGGGATCGAATTTATGATCATGACAGCGGGCACAAGCGATGGTTACTCCAAGGAAGGCCTGCGACACTGTATCGATTTGTTCGTCGGCCACGTCGACAGCAAATTGACGCGGGTTCTGCTCACTAAGGCTCTTGGGACCAATCGCCAGGAATCCCGTTGCAATCGTTTGCTTTGCGGCCGCCTCTTTGTTGGACGCCTTGAGCAAGTCGCCCGCGATCTGCTCAAACGCAAAGCGATCAAAAGGCATGTCTTTATTGAAAGAATCAATGACATAGTCACGGTAGCGCCAAGCGTGTGGGTAGGCGACGTTAACATCCTTGCCACTGGATTCTGCATAGCGAGCCACGTCGAGCCAACGGCGACCCATGCGCTCGCCGTACTGGTCACTTTCCAGATACTGATCAACGAGTTGCTCGATGGGAGCTGGCTCATGTGCAAGGGCGAATTTACCTAGGTCCTGTTCCGAGGGTGGCAGTCCAGTTAGATCAAACGCCAGTCGACGGACCAAGGTGATCCGATCTGCAACGGGTGATGGTGTGAGCTTTGCTTCGGATAGACCGGCCAATACAAAGCGATCAATGTCCCCTTTTGCCCACTTTTGATTGTCAGCCGCCGCAGGAACAGGCGTCGTTTTCAGCGGTTGCCACGCCCACCATGCTCGCGCTTCATCGGAACCAACTTGAGTTTTGTTTTTGGTGCCGCCAGCTCGCGGGTCAGGTGCTCCGGCTCGGATCCAAGCGTCGAAGTCAGCAATTACGGCTGCCGGCAACTTCGCCCCATAATCTTTCGGGGGCATGACTAACTTTGAATCGGATTGGTGCATCGCGAGCAACAACAAACTGCTGGCCGGTTTACCAGGCACAACGGCGGGTCCAGATTCTCCTCCAGCACGGATGCCTTCGCGCGTATCAAGCAACAGCTTACCGCCCACTTCATCGGACTTAGCAGAGTGACATTCGTAGCAATGCTCGACGAGCACAGGACGTATTTTGGTTTCAAAGAAACGCTGCTGATCGCGAGTCAGTCGTTCCTGAGCGGACAGTACTTGCCCATTGAAACTGGCAAAGCCAATCGCGGCCACACACCAAAATTGCTGACGCATAGGGCTCTCCAGTAGTTAGCACGCGATGTTCGGACGACTGCTTTGTCATCTTTACTCGTAGGGTGGCACGCTCGGCACGCTCTAAAGCTCTGCGAAGGGCGTGATGAATGTCACCCATGCCACGCCCTTCGCAAAGCCCTCAGTTTTAGGCACTCAGGGCGTGCCACCCAAGTACGACCAAACCTACAATTCAGCTCGACAAAGCAACAGTGTTATTGCCGCACACTCTCGAATCGAGGACATTTTTCGACTGAGCCTATTAAACCAAATCTATCGAGCAAAGTTCCGTCGTGAAAACCCTCGCTGTCGGCAGTAGCAATAATACCATCTGTAAGGGTGGTTTTTAGCAGAATCGGCCCGCAAGAGCGGGATCAATCAAGCTTAGTCGGCTTCTTTTGTTGGACTCGCACTAGCTGCGAACTAGGTTTTAGAGATTCGTTTTCCGAGATGAACGCCTTCATGCATAAAACCTGATGTCCACCGCCGTCGTTCGTACCAACAACTCCACCGCTGTCATTGGCGATTCGTTTGCGCGCGGCGTGATGGTGATGTTGATTATCAATCTGGGCCAACGCGTCGTTGGACTTGTGCGTAATTTCGGTTTTTGCCACTTCCTCACCGATAGCGAGCTAGGGCACTGGGCACTGGCAAATAGCTTTTTCATGATGGCTGCCCCCTTAGTCGTCTTGGGATTACCTGGCTCATTCGGAAAGTTCGTTGAGTATTATCGCCAGCGCGGCTGCTTGCGAATCTACCTGACGCGGACTGCGACAATGATTGCAGTCAGCAGCCTGTTGATTGCTATGGCCATGTTCGCATCGCCAAAGTTGCTTTCATGGCTTGTTTATCGCGACGAAGCCACAACCCGCGTAGTCACATGGACCGTGATCGCACTCCTATCTCAGATCGGTTACAACGTTGTCTATGAAGTGACCCTGTCGCTCCGGCAAGTGAGAGCGATTTCATGGATGCAGTTCACCAACGGCGTCAGTTTTGCCATCCTCAGCATCATTTGGCTGAGCTTTGGGGCCGGTTGGGCTGTGCTCCTTGCTTCTTATGCAGTCGCGTGCCTACTCGGGATGTCGGCCGGCATCTGGAGCGTGTGGACGAACTGCCGTCAAGAATTGGCACACGACGGATCTATGACTCACCGGGAACTCTGGCCGCGGATTCTCCCTTTCGCCGCCGCACTGTGGCTGACCAATCTGCTAACCAATACCTTCGATATCAGTGATCGGTACATGCTGCTCCACTTTTCTCAAGGCGGCGTGGAAGTCGGCCAGTCCTTGGTCGGTCAGTATTACTGCGGACGGATTATGCCTAATCTTGTTACCAGCCTCGCTTTGATGCTTAGCGGGCTGGTCTTGCCGTACTTAAGTGCTGACTGGGAAGCGGGCGATCATGCCAATATCCGCCGTCGTATGATGCATGTCCTATCCATCGCCAGTTTGACTTTTACAGGCATGGGCGTGGCCGCTTTGTTGGTCGCGCCAGTTCTCTTTGAACAATATTTCGCTGGTCGGTATGCGGATGCACAGTCGATTCTCGGGCTGTCATTCATCCAGTGTATTTGGCAGAGTATGTTCTTGATTGCCTCTTCGTACTTGGTTTGCGCTGAACGAGCCAAGTTGTTTTGCATCAACTTGGCGATCGGATTGATGATCAACATCGCACTGAATTGGCCATTCATCTATTACTTTGGACTTTATGGAACCGTATCGGCGACTCTCATCGCCAACTTCGTGGTAATGCTGCTGACTTTTCGAACGATGGGCAGCTTGGGATGCAAACTGGGTGCGAGAACGCTGATCCTGGCCATTTTTCCAGCCATCCTGCTGTGCGGCCCAACTTTATCGGCGCTCGCCATCGGCCTCGTGTTCTTCCTCGCGAGCCGAACCGACTGGGTTTTGACGGATCAGGATCGCACAGATATCGACAATCTCGTGGTGCCGAAGCTGACGGCCACGGGCCTTCCTATTCGAAGCCTTTGGCCATAGATCTTGAACCTGGTGTGCCACTGGCTTTCCCAATCGCATCCGGGATCCGGATGCGATTGGGAAAGGCCAGTGTACCGAAGGGTATAGGTTCGAATAAAACGTTTCATGTCGATGGATAGGCACTTTGCACAAAGGCCACCGAAGTAATCAACGTCGCACTAAGCGGTGCTTACGAAAAAAAATCCACCACAGCGGTGATACATTTAGTGGAATGGTTTGGGTTTCACTTGCGTCTAAGCTTCGACAACTTTCACGGCGAGTGAGTTAGCGTTGACACTGGTTACGCCATATAAAGTCACCTACTCCGTTTCACTGGCCTTGCCCCGTAGAGTCCGACATAAATCGGGATTTTGTGGGGCAAGCCAGTGGCACACAAAATCAATATGCGCTACACGCCAAAGGCGTTAGCCGGTCAAAAAGACCAAATCGGCTAGCGCCTCAGGCTCAAATCATTCAGCCTAAGCTGAAAGCACCCGCCAAGTCATTCCTCGGTTCGAACGCAGTCGGCGAGCCGTCTTATTGACCGCTCTCTCGACCGATTGCAGCTTCTGATAAACCACTGGACGGCTTTCGGCGAATCGATCCAACGAATTGCGGTACTTTAAAAAGAACATGAACGTTTCTGCAAAGTCCTCGCAGGCACAGTTCGACGCGTAGCCAGACACGAAGTTCTTGTAGAGCAACTTGCGGTACAGTTTCTTTCGAGTCTCTTCGTTGCGGCACCGAGATAGTCGCAATTGATGGTCGAAATTATTCTGAAGCTCACGCTTCCACGCCTCCAGGGCACGTGGGTTGCAATTCTTATACTGGGCTCCGAAAGTTCGGACGAACCAATCCTCGCGAAAGAATTTAGGATCAATATAGTACCAAGCGTGTGCGAATTCGTGGCGAATCACATCGATCAACGTTAGGCCCGGTAGGTTCGGGACGTTGGGCGTATCGCTTGGCAGGTAAATCACGCCAGGTTTGTAACCCTTGCTTTCCCATGGTCCGGGAGCTTCGAAAATGTACGCAGATTCGCCTTCGCTCGGGCGGTCTGATATCCACAGCTCAATCTGATCTAGGTATTTGCCTTCGGCAAGCAAACCTACTTCAGCGAGTTCTTTTCGTACAACGTTGTAGGCGCGATCGACGTCAGTCATGGTATCACCACTGAAAACCACTGGATGCAAACTTGTGTGCATCGGCTGGTTGCCACAGTGGCGGAACAGCCGCGGCCGTCCTTGCCAGAGATCAAGTCTGCACGCTTTTGCCCTCTCGTGCAAACGGATTTCGGTCAACATTTCGACCTACGCCGAGAGGGGGGGTGGAAAGCGAGGATTACCCGGAAAATGCACCACCATGGAATTGGTTGGTTCGTCCATTAGGGGTGTATTTTCGCCGCAGAAAAATGGCTTCGCACCGCTTGATTTAGAGGGCTTTTTGTGCGTTCAGAAATGAGGTTTTCCGCTGGTTTTCGAGCCAATCACCTCCCAGCGGATGTGTTCCACATCAGCTCGACGTCGCGTCCTGAAGCCGTGCGATGTCAAGGTTTATGTTGGACTCCGCTCGATATGCGACACCAGCCGCATAAGCCCGGATAATTTTGAAGTAAGCACGCGATAAGAATATCGCACTGCCTAAGGCCCACCCCACTGTCACGAAAGTGATCAAAGGCCAAGCATGCCATAGAAACTCTTGTTGGGACTTGACTGCTTCGTGGTCAGCCGATGCTTTCCTAACGATCCACTCTTCGAAAGACTTGTCGACGCGAGTGTCTCGAAGATTTTGCTTCCATGTCTGCGTGTCAACGTCGAACGCGCTCGCCGCGCTGGCGGCAACGTGCAAAGGAACCACCTCGTAGTGGAGGAAGAACGCGAGCCAGTTGCCTGAGAGTACGATCAGGAGAAACGCGGCGAGTAAGTCCATTCGTACTTGGGCCAACGCTCGTCGTTCACGTTCAAGTCGGCGTTGCGAAAATGAACCATCTATGCGCAGACAATTGTCGCTGCGAGCTTCACGGAGTTGCTGAGGCATCTGGCGGTGTAGCAACTCGACTCCTCCCAACACCAATATCGCCTCGACGATGAAAATGAATAACACCGCCGACATTTGCTCGAGAAATAGCAAAGCAATGAACGCCGCAACACAAACTAAGACGAAGACAAAGTACGGTGGGCGCATTTTCCGGCATCTTACTCAAATGGTTTAGCTCACCAAATCGCAACGGATGCTTAGTCTACAACGTGCTGCACTCGTTGTCGAGTTTTCGACATGAGCATGTGTGCCGTTTGCGTTCCGGAAAGATAGACCGGCCAAGTAAGTGGACTCCGGGCAATGGTTTGCCGCGCGCGATCAAGTTTCTCCTGAAACCGCTCAGCCAATTCCTTGGTTACCCCTGCGTATCGAATTATGCGCAGCTAGAATCTCAGCATTTGCATCCGGATGAAACCAGAACGGACGATTATCCATTCCGACGTTCACGCATGGCGGCCATCATATCATCCGATGTTGTCAATTTAACCTCTCCACGATCAATCGCTTGAACACGGCGTTCAATTTCGAGGGCCCACCCTGATCCATTAGTCCGCGTAGCGAATGACGCAGCCGACCGGTTTCGTCTCCGGAGTGGGAACGGGTTTGTCCTGTGAAATGGCGACCAATGCTGCTTGCAAATCATTAGTAGTAGGCTCAGGACGCTTGCGGCCGTAAGTCTGATGCCGGTCGTCGATGCGACCGCGATATAGCACCTGTCCTTCAGCATTAACAACGATCGCTTCGGGCGTAACCTTTGCCGCAACCCGTCGCGCGAGCATACTACCAGGATCCAACACAACCGGCCAATTAATCTCATACTCGCTTCTATGCTTGCGAGCCGCCTCTACTTTCAAATCAGCATCGGCATGAATCATGACAAAATCGAAGCGAGCGTCGGAAAATCGTTCTCGCAAACGCCGCAAAGTCGGATGGTAGGAATTCGCAATCGGACAATCGGTATTAATGAAAACCAATTCAAGTCCCCGCAACTCAGGCTTGCAAGGCAACGCATGCTCAGTTCCGTCGATATCTGTGAAGTTGACTGAGGATTTCAACTGACTGTAATCGAGCGCCTGCTGCCCCTGTACGTGAGCTGTTAAACCGACAACCAGCAGACATACGGTCGCAATAGTCGTTTTTAATAGGAGTGGCACCAGTTTGGATCTTTCGCGTAAAGCACAGTTAACGTCCAAAATTCATCTGCCATCGATCTGCTGCTTCAAGCACTTTTGGCACTGCATCGCTCCCTAGCCAAGTCTTCGCGGCAGAATCGTCCCGAAGATAAGCATCCCAGAAGGCTGTCGATAAAGCCAAGATCGCGCGATGATGATTAGGATTGCGAGCTAACTTTTCGCCGGGCAAACTGCGATCAGTAAATACTGAGTGCTCGGCATCCTTCAGCACCAATTCAAATCGGTCGATCGATTTCGGTAAATTCGGAAACACCTCCAATCGCGATTCAACTGACTGGCCTCCAATGGCGGCTACATCCTTTGTTCCAGTCATCAACATCCAAGGAATCGCGACGCTTCCAAAGGCTGTTGATTTCGATCCGCCTGCAGGTGAACTAGGGCTGAAAGCGATGGCCGCATCAATACGGTCGTCTAAGAAGCTTTTACCCAACGGAAATTTTTGACCCGAAACCGCTTGCGTCGTGTGCGCGCCAAACGAATGGCCACTCATACCAACCTGAGCCAAATCCAGCCGTCCGAGCAGTGGATGGCCTTCCGTTCGATTCCAAACCTCCAGTTGATTAAGCGTGGTATGGACATCTTCGCATCGCAGCGTCAAGTTTTTGGCAGAGGCCGCGTCGCGCATCGCGTTCATTCGTTCCCTCATCGGAGCGTTTTGCCAAACCGAAGTGTCGCTACCGGGATGCTGCAAGAACACCACGACA
>JANODD010000190.1:0-8115 GCA_031412515.1 Planctomycetia bacterium
CGCTAGCCGCGGGTGAACGAAGTGGTTGGCGTGCAAGATTGAAAGTTTGTCCAACGTTAATCTGTCGACCGCAAATCGTTGGTCTTAGATTGTTAGTAAGTTACGTCGAGTCAAGTACTTCGTTCACCCGCGGCTAGCGCCGACGGCTCACATCCACGACCCCAAAATTAAAGTTGGACAAAGCCTTAGGCTTCCAGCCCTGACGTAGCCTAGGCTTCCAGCCTGGGAGAAACTCGCCCTGGACGACCTTAACTACCTGCCACTTATCCAAATTATGCAGCTATTTGGCAAACTGGAAGCTTTACACGCACGTATCGAACCCATTTCGGGTATTTTTGTGGTTACCGGGGCGGTTTTCCATCCCAAAGGTGACTGGACAAAAAAGGCGATTTGCGGCATGATATTCCCTTCCAAGGAATCATCCCGGCGATCTGCTGGCAAGTTAGACCATATTCTGTTTGAGAAGTTGAGATGCCAAACACCGAAAGTGCGAAGAAGCGTCACCGTCAAAGCGAAGTTCGTCGCGAGCGAAACAAGGCTGCGAAGACTCGTTTGAAGAATGTCCTACGCAAATTCCGCGAATCAGTAGCTTCCAGCAATTTGGACGAAGCGAAGACCATGTCCGTGGCAGTAACTAAGTTGCTTGACCAATCGGCTTCGAAGGGTTTTATCCATCGCAACAAAGCTTCGCGACTAAAAAGCCGCATGTCACACGCTCTCGTAAGTGCAAAAACACCGAGCTAGTACTAAAACGTAGCATAGTCGCCTTTTGCTCCGCAAAAATAGCGTTAGGCCTGATATTGGCGTCGGAAACTCCAATTTGGGTCGTACTACCCGTTAGTGTGAAGTTTCTTTAGCTGACACTCCACTACATAAGGCAAGCAAGGCAATGACGAGTGTCTTACTTGTCACGGGTGGTGGGCGCGGAATTGGCGCAGCCACATGCTTACTTGCATCAAAAGCCGGTTACTCTGTCGCGGTGAACTATCTCGCGGACCGCACTGCCGCTGACGCCCTCGTCGCGCAGATACATCATGGGGGCGGGAACGCCATCGCTATCCAAGCAAATGTATCTTTGCCCAATGACATCACCCGAATGTTTGATGAAGCCGAACAAGCCTTCGGTCCAGTGACTGGTTTAGTCAACAGCGCTGGAATTACTGGAAAGAGCTCTCGGCTTGAGCACGCCACCGATGAAACAATTCTCTCAACGGTTGCGACGAACGTAAACGGCACTATCTTTGCCTGTCGTGAAGCGGTCAAACGCATGTCGCCGAGAAACGGCGGCCGGGGTGGAGTCATCGTTAATGTTACTTCGGCCGCTGCGACAATAGGCAGTCCAGGCGAGTACACTTGGTACGCGGCGAGCAAAGGTGCCATCGATTCGCTGACGATTGGCTTGGGCCGCGAAGTCGCTGAAGAAAACATCCGAGTCGTTGCCGTTTCGCCCGGACTTACCGAAACGGAAATCCATGCTCGCTCAACCGGCGAACCTGGGCGTGTTAAACGCATGTCACCGTTGATACCGCTGCAGCGCGCGGGAACCGCAGACGAGATCGCGCAAACAATTCTATTTGCCCTCAGCGATGCAGCATCTTACATCACCGCAACCACCATTCGAGTCGCTGGTGGCCGCTGATGCCTTTCGATTGAGCGATCTTAACGGCAAATAGTCTCACCTACTCCGGTTCACTGGCAAACGCAAAGCAGTGGAACACAACTCGTGAGCTGCATAATCTCAAGGCTGATGTCTACGGCGTTTTAAGATCGCCTAGATCATAACTCTCTTCGCCGTTGATTCGGAACTCCGTCACGCGTCCGTCGGCCTTCGAGACAAATTCTCCATCTCCCACGAACAGTTCGAAATTCCCTTTGTGATCCGTCCGAACTTCAAACGTGTCTGCTGGCCTTGACCGACCGCCTCCCAACTCACTGTTTGATTCTCCAAGCTGCGAGATGACAACCTTGTGATTGGCGACATCCGCAAGCCAAAATCCGCTACGCACTTTTCCAAAAATTCTGGTTGCTTTTCGAAGCTTGAAGTCCTTGCCTTCAACGGGGGTGTTCGAATGAACCACGAATCCTTGTTGAGGTGTCGAAGCCCATTGTTTATCTTTCACGATCACCATATAGATTTGATGGGGGGCTACACGGACTTCGTAGTTTCCGGCTTCATCGGTTTGAACCATGGTCGTTTTGGATGTGCCTGCCGACCCGACACCAGTCGCTGAAATCACGATCCCCTCCGAAGGCTTTCCATCAACGCCCACAACATTCCCACGGATCGGGACAGTTCGATCCAGCTGAACTTCTTTCAAGCCTCTTGCTGTTGAAGGATCGACGGAAATTGTAGAGTGCACGAACTCGTCGCCTCCCGACGAATTAAAAGAGAGCCTACCTTTATGCCAAGCCGGTAGCCAAGCAAAAGTAACTTCGCCGTCCGCGTCCGTTTGCTCTTGAACGAAACGCAGAAAGTAGCTGAGATTGAGATCGGTCGCGCGTAGGTTAGCTCGACCTGGTTTGCGAAGATTAAGTGGATAGACCTTGATACCCTTCAGTGGGCGTTTTTCATTGTCTATGAACTTCAATTTCATAGGACTGGCGCCCTCCAGCTTGAACTGTTCCGGCTTCTGCACCGAAAACACAGCGCCGAGTCCTTGTTGTGTAACTTGGAAAAAGCGATAGTCGAATCCGACGCTGTCCTTCCACGCAAATGCAAGCTCGATAGGCGCCGAATCTGTGTAAGTCAATTCTGCGATACCGAATTCGTCGGTTGTGGCTGATACCACGCGGCCAAATGCATCGCCCAGTCGCGCAATAGCGGACGCGCCCGCCACGGGTTTTCCTTCCCCGTCAACGATTGCCATGCGAGCTTTCTTAACTTTATCGAGCCGCAATTCAAGCGATTGCAAATCAAGTTTTGATACCGATGTGCGGAGTGCAAGGTAACTCATCTCTGATCCATCGTTATTCTTGCATTCAAGATGCATCGACTCTAAGAGTTTAGCGTTCGCGACAATTTTAATGCTGAACTTCCCATCTGCATCGGCGGACACTTTTTTGCCATGCGACATGTCTTCTGAATGGCGACAGAGAGCAACCATTGCTCCTACGGCCGGCTTGCCCTTAGCATCGACGACTGAGCCCGAAATCACAGACTCCGCTTCTTCTTGAGCGACTGCAGAGCTTAGCGTTGCACCACTAAGATGGAAACTTACAATCGCCACGACTAGCTTGATCGCTCCGTGTTTCTTCACTGACTGCATTAAAGTCTGCATCATATCGCTCGCTGCAATTCTGAATTCGCTAGTTTCATAGTGAGTCTCACACAGTGCCATCCACGATACTAGCGATCGCAAATAGCGGAAGCAAGTATTTTTGCTGAGCCCAAACTGGCTTAGAGCCTGTCCGAAAAGGGGGCTGACCCTCTCCGGTGATGACATAAACTTAATGAAATTAACCTGAATCTAAAGGGTCAGACCCCTTTTCGGACCGGCGCTTAGTCAACGCCGAACTAGATGGCTACTGAATTCAAATTCCATGGATTACATAGTAGTCCTGTGGGAAAAGCAAATCGCGACTATCCGTTAGAATTGCTTCCGAAATGCCTTTGCAAATTAGATTTCGGCTAATGGACCACGAGCGCCTAGCTTACTTGCCGTACAGCCGCACGTCGTCGAAAGCGTTCATGTCGTCGAATGATCCAATGCCCAGTCGCCCTTTAGCGAACGTCTTGTCGGTCGCCGTCATATGCGGATTCTTCATGTCGTCGAAGTAGACCTGTATCGATCCAGACTCGCTTTTGCGGACGACTTTGACAGTATGCCAATTGTCGTCCCAGGGAACTTCCTTTTTATTATCTGTCAGCGGTCGGCGCGGTTCATTGTTAACAATCATGATCTGCCCGCTCGCCGGGTCGGGCTTGGCACCGAGATGTACGTAGTAGAAATGCTCAGCATCTTGATGGCAAAAGAAGGCGCAGCAGTCGCGATGGTTTCCTGTGTCTTTCGTGCTTCGGACTTTAAAGATCAAAACAAAGTCGGATAACTGCAAACCTTTAATCATGGCAATGTTGTGCGGGCTGCGAACTTTGGGTTGATAGTCGCTGATGCGTTTGTTCAATCCGAAAGACTTGTTTCCCGCTTCGTCAATGATCTCCCAAGACTTGTCGTCCGTTGTTTCCCACTTATCGCGTCCGGACTGAAAGTTCTCGCTGAATACCAGCGGCATGCCCTGTCCCTCGTCTTCAGCTTGCAATGAAGTTTGAGATGATGCTTTTTGAGAACAGAGTAGAGCAATCGCAACGATCAGCAGATGATTTTTCATGGACTTGGCATTCGATTGAAAAAGTAACAAAAGCTCGGGTAAACTTCAAAACTCAGGCCAACGACCAATGGCATCGAGTGCCCCTTGCCGACGGTGCTCTCGCTGTACGGCCACTTGCGACGACTCGTTCGCTTCTGTGGGGTCAGCGGCCAGCATAGCATTCATAAAATTAGCTTTCCACACGTCATAACCACAATCCCAACTTGGCGATGCCAGCGTCGTTGATTGGATCCAAGGATTATTTGACCATCCCAAGATTTCTTGGTCCGTGCAGGGACCGACGTTTAGTCCCGTATAGCGATCGTAGATCGCCGGAAAGCGACCATCATCATCTGGGCGGGCAAGTCGAGCAGCTTGGCAAGTTTCTGGTTGACTTTGTGCATTTGCTTTTCTGTGGGGTCCGGTGCAACACTTACGAAGTAATCATCGTCAATGCCCATGATGGCTTTGAGTTCCGTCGCTTGGTCGGCGGATGCGTCTAGCAGCGCCGCCATTTCATAATCCGTATCGTCCAGAAATCGTGACTCAAACAAGCAAAAAAGCGAATGCCACATTTCAGGATCGGTCTCATATTCGTCCGGCAACAATTCCAACGTATCAGGGTCTTCTTCGTCCTCAAACGCAGACAAAAGTGCGCGGCGGCATTCCAAAAACGGATGATCGTCGGGGTCTTCGCACATGTCGATTTCCACCTGCAACTGATTCCAAAACGATTGAAGCAAAGCAGCGACGGTCCCTTCGTTAACCGCCGTCAACTTCGGTGCAGCAGTCGAGGGCGACGTCATTGCCTCGCAAGTGTCAGCCAGGATCGCTAACTTCTGCGCATCGCTGAGCCGATCGAAAATCTGTACTCCCATCAGAGCGAAACCGGCTTCACCATCCGGATCCTCTAAAATGCAGTCGCGCAGAGATCCCAACCCAATTTGGATGCAAGCCCATTCCTCCTGGGTCAATACTCTGTCCTCGTCGTCCAAAGTCCACATCGTCGCACTCTCAGGTTAAAGAAACAAACTTTGCAGCAACTGCTATTGCAGCAACATTTTGTACTCGAAGCGAAAGAAATGCAACGTTTTCAACGCCTTCGAGCAACGCCCGTGAAGCATTTTGGAGATTAATGTAGCTGGTTTCGTGAAAAACCGGATGCCGTAGAAGTCTCACCGGTGCGCATCCGGTTTCTCACGAAACCACCTACGTCATACTTACTTACCGCCCCAGAGCTTCAATAGCCTTGCATTCCAGTTCACCGGCGGCAGGTTACCTGTGTCAATGATCTTGCGCTCCTCTTCCAGGTCTGGCCGAACGTGGCTAGGTGCAAACGGGAGAGCCAAGGCAATCTCACGGCGTGCGAAACTCTCATCACCGGCAAGCGAGTGTACGATTGCAAGGGCCTCATGATAGTGCCAATCCTCGGGCGATGAAAACAATTGGCCGGCGCGAAGTATCTTGAGTCCCTCTTTGGCTTTTCTTGTCGAAGATGCTGATGACATTGCCGTCGCAAGTCCCTCAATAATCACTGCTTCAATGTTCTTGCCATCTATAACGCGCAACTTTGCAGCTTGAGTTTTAGCTTCGTCGAATTCACCGTTTGCGATATGCAGCCAGCCTCGAATTAGGTACGGTTCACCAGCTGCTTGAGCTGGGGCCGAATTGGTAAGACGCGCAAGCCGTTCCTGAGCTTTTTTTAAATCGCCGCCGATAAACTCGACCTGCGCTTTTACGGTTTCATGGATGACCTTCATCAATCCGAAATTTGAATCAAATTTCTCTAGTACACGGTTGCATTCATCGAATCGTCCTTCAATGCGGAGGGCGTATGCATCGATTAGAGCTGCGCCAGCGTGAACGGGCTCATCGATCAACCAACTTTCAGTCGCGGCTTTCGCAGTTGCGATTTCTAGCGGTGAACGGCGTCCCATGAGATCGGCCGCATGTCGAAATTCGAAGAAATTAGCATCAGCCGATTTGTTTACCTGCTCGATAGCCACTAACGTAGACTGAAACTTGGCGTATTTATCGGCGGCCATCGATTGAGAACCTGCAAGCGCTACCATCAACTGGTTCCGCAACACAGAATTGTCCTGGAGTGTATACCATAAAAGGTATTGGGGATGATGCGAAGCGTGATCCGCGCAAGCTTGCATCGTGCCGCCGTAGGTTCGCATCAGATGAGGAATGGCTACCACCTCGGGTACACTTTGTAACAGCCCCGCGTTAGTGATCACTTGTCGAAACGCTCGCGTGAACTCCTCTTTCAAGTATGGACTCTGTTCCCAAAGAGCCGATGCACGCGAACGCAATTTGACGCGAGCTTCCTGCAGAGCATTCAAGCGAGCGGAATAGCTTTCGTTCCGCTTCACATCGATCGTATCATCTTGAGCCGTTAGGCTTGATGCACCGAGCAGCCAGCAAATGCAAATTACGACAAGTAAACGTAAGTTGGATGACAAGGGATTCATTTTTTGATGCGCCCTAATAAGCGGAATTTCTCATCTTCCACATCGATCAGTTCGAAGTATGGTGGACGGAACGCAGAAGAGATAGATTGTGATGCAAGGGTTTGGAGCGCAATGTCCGTGAGTTCGTATTTCTCGGCCAAAATCTCTACATCCGTCCGCTGTTCCCGAAACTCTGATTTTAAATCAGAAGCTTCCTCACGCAGTTGCTTGTTACTCTCAAGCAATTCATCGCTCCGAGCTTCAGCAGCAGCACGTTCTTCCTGCAGTTTCTTGCGCCGAATTCGGTCGGCTTCGATCCAAGAATTCAGCAGAGGAACGTAGATTGCAATACGTTGGTCGAAATCGGCTTTGTGAACCCTATAGGCTGACATTCGCTGCAGGTACCCAAATTCGCGTTCACGCTCAATGTCTGAAGAATCTCGTTTTACCCTTACCTCTTTGCTTACCCGGACCGTATTGTTATTAGCGTCTCTCTTGGTTTCATACTCTGTTTTAGTTTCATATTCGTCGACACGAATATCACTTTTCCTCGGCATCCTAGGCTCGACGGGCGGTTGTCCTGGATGTCCTTCTGTAGGAGTCGCCCAGTCCCGGTTGAGCTTCTTTACATACTCTGCCAGTTTGCGTCGATCAAGCGTGTTTTGTCTGGAGGCCTCACGAGCGTTGCGAACGACTTCGATCATCAAGTCTCGAGTGCTTGTAAACTCATACCCCATCTCAGCTAATTTCGCCTCGCGATCCGATTGCTCAACTGCGACTTCGTCAGGCGCGCGTGCTTTTACATGATTGATCGTTTGCTCAAGGGCTTGCGCTCGTTTGAGAGCGCTCTGCTGCCCCTGCTTAAATCTTGATGTCACATCCGAGACCTGCGATTCTGCCAAGCACTTCTCAGCAATCTTAAGATTGTCAATCGATATAGGTGATTCAGCTAATTCGGACTGCAACATGCCACAGACGGTTCCCAGCAGTTGCGAGTGAGCTCGAAGCTCTGGTTTGGGAAGTACTCCGCGATTTGCGTGCGTCACTAATTCACGAAAAGTTGCAGTCGCGTATTCTGCCCCCTTCGGATCGTTGGCGGTAAGCCATAACCACAAGCGAACGCGGGCAACTAGGCACTCTGTCTCGGTCGATGCTTTAGGATATACAGAGCGAATTCCGGCAAGCGCTGCCTTCACCGCGTCGCAATCGCCTGCGTGGACCGCTTGGAGCACTAAAGCGCATGCCATTACTTCCGACCGCTGAGGCGAACGCAACGCTTCCCGCAAAGTCTTTTCAATCTTCTCTGACAGGTCTGGATCCTGCGTTCCAATTAATTTGCAAGCTTCTTGCCAGC
>JANODD010000191.1:0-15862 GCA_031412515.1 Planctomycetia bacterium
TGAGAAACCGGAGCGCACGGAGAGGGTCGCCCCCTGCGCTCCGGTTTCTCACGAAACCAGCTACCTTTTCTCGCCAAACTGAATTAAAGCGTTAACTTTCTTGGTAACATCCGCCAGAAGCGACTCACTACAATGCAAAACGCCCCGCGAGAGTCGAACTCTGCGGGGCGTGATTGTCAGCTTAACTAATCGGCGATTATTAGACGCGGTTAATTTCATAACCTTTGCGTTGCTCGCGTGCAAAGAATTTTGCAGCCTCTTCGTCTCCGACAATCTTTTCAGCCTTCGGATCCCATTTGATCACGCGATTCAACCGAGCTGCGATAGCTGACAAGTGGCAAGTTCCCATCGCTTGCACGTGCGTGAACACATCGCTGACCGGTAGACCACCTTCGCGGACGCAGCGGAAGAAGTTGTTCTTATGACCTTCGTGCTGCTTACCCTTGTAAAGCGCCTTCACATCGTCATCGGTGTATTTATCCTTGTCCCATTCCTGCTCAATGGGTGTACCAGAGATCTTGCCGCGGCTAACAAAGATGCGTCCTTTATCCCCTTCAAACAGGATGCCATTACCGACCGTCCGCGGACCTTCAGCGTTAACTTCTTTGTTGCCACCGCTCGTTACATTCAATGTTACACCGCTCGCGTACTTGCACTTCACCACATAATCATGGGCGGTGTTGTAACGCAAGTCGTTGGTGGGATAACCGTGGGAATACTCAACTGGGTGTTTTGCATCCGTCCCATCGATTTCAATCGGACCATGGCCATCTTTGTCTTCGCCAAGAGCCCAGGTTGCAATGTCGATGTGATGAGCGCCCCAGTCAGTGAACTTGCCGCCGCTGTATTCATACCACCAACGGAACTGGTAGTGTGAACGCTCTTTGATGTATTCGACCTTCGGAGCTTGGCCGAGCCACATATCCCAGTTCAGATTCGCTGGAGGAGCTTCTTTTTTGAAATCTTCTTTTGCAACGTCACCGCCACCAATGCTACATGTGACGGTGTGGATCTTTCCAAGCAGACCTTTTTGAACCATATTGACCGCACGTAGAAACAAGTTGCGAGCATCGCGCTGCTGCGTACCCACAGTGAACACTAGCTCAGGGTACTTCTTACAGGCGTTGCGAATCAGTTGATTCTCTTCAAGCGTGAGTGTCAGTGGCTTTTGGCAGAAGACATGCTTGCCCGCTTGCAACGCTTCGACAGCGATTTTCACGTGCCAGTGATCGCAAGTTACGATACTAACCACATCGATGTCTTTTCGCTCCAGCACTTTGCGATAGTCTTCATAGGCGTCGGCTTTCTCTTTTCCGATCTTGGGATCGTTCTTCGCTCGCTCCAAATGATTCTTATCGACATCGCAAACCGCGATGATATCGCCAAAATTATTGTGCCCGTGGGCGTCGCCAGTTCCCATGCTACCGACACCGATACAGCCAATGCGAGGGCGGTCGTTTTTGTCTTGATTGGCAAAGGCCTTTTGATTCCAACTGACATAAGGAATCGACGCGGCCAGCGCGCCAGTAGCCGCCGATTTTTTCAAAAAGCCGCGACGAGAAGTGTTATTCTGATCCATAAGAAGTTTCCTTGGTGGGACGGGAGGATGAGGGAACTCAGTAAATCTAACTTGCGTGGCCAAGCATTACCAGTTACGGAACCTGGAATTATTCGATTCTTTTAGTGCGAAAAACCAGCCTGGCTTTGGAGAATAAGGGCGACATAGGCAACGTACATCATCAAAAGTACCACACCTCGAAGTCTTCCGATCTCGCCACTTTTCGATGGCACGACGGGCAACAGGACAAGCAGTCCAAAGGTCAATGCAACCGACACTTCCCGCCAACCGACGCACAAAGAGCTCTCCGCCTATCCCCGCACAAGCTACACCTAGAATCAGGTAAACGTAATCCATGTTGAACTCCATTCTCTTGAAGTTGCACAAATCGATTAGGTTATTCGGCTGAATCTAAAACGAACCTAGGCGCAAACGTGCAACAACTGTGAAATGAAAACAGGGCGAGCAGCAAACTATAATGGCGAAAAGCATGACCGAAATGCTCGACGGATTCCGCTACCAACTTTCCGCCATACCAGCTGGAAGCTTACCCCACTTCATTTTCCAATGCAGAAGCGACTAAAAATTTCGCCAAGGATATCGTCAGAGTGAACTTCGCCGATCACCGCCGAAAGCTCGTCGAGCACAATCCTTAGCTCTGCAGCGACCAGTTCCTCGCCTTCGCCGGAATCAGCTAGTGCCAGGGCTCGATCAAGAGTCTTAACCGCGATGGAGAATGCGTGGCGACAGCGGACCGCGATATGCTGTATCGCGGCCGATTGGAATTCTGTGCTGTGACTGGCAACTATCGACGCCAGACGCTCGCGCAGTTCAACAATACCCTTGTCAGCGCGAACGCTTACCAAACAATCGAATTGTGTTGAAGAATGATCGGTTTGCATCGCAAGTTCCGATTTTGTGCCGACAGTTATGACTGAAACGCCTAATTGAACAAGTGCTTGCTGCTGAGCGACTCGCCAGCCATCATCGATCGGATTTGAAGTGTCAATGCAGAATATGGCCACATCGGCTTGCGTCAAACGCCGCCGCAAGGCTATTTGTGCTTCAGCTCGCGGCGAATCACCACTCAGTTCTTCGATCCCGGCGGTATCAATCAACTCAACGCTCATTCCGCCCAGTTCAATTGTCTGGGAAATGATGTCGCGGGTTGTACCAGCGAGCGGCGAGACGATTGCACGTTCATTTTCGGCCAGGCGATTGAACAACGAGCTTTTGCCTGAGTTCGGAAGCCCTACGATGACGATCTGCGCAGTTCCCGACCTTGCATCCCGCGTATCCAGTTGCTCTGAAAGTGCGACGATTCGAACTCTGATTGAGGTCAATTGCTCAACGAGCTCACGTTGACTGATAAACTCGATGTCCTCTTCAACAAAGTCTAAACCGGCTTCGAGATTGGCGATCAATTCGATGAGTTGATCACGCATGGTTCGAACTGGTTTGGAAAGGTTTCCGCCTAATTGACCGAGTGCTTTTCGAAGCTCGTTTGGCCCTTCGGCTTCAATCACCCCTAGAACCGCTTCAGCTTGAACAAGATCTAACTTACCAGCAAGAAAACTGCGTAAGGTAAACTCACCTCGCTCTGCAGGTGCAGCACCTAATGAACACAGATACGACACAAGGGCTTCGACAATCGGCATCGATCCAATCAAGTGCAATTCTGCACAGGGTTCACCCGTAAAACTTCGCGAGTCAGGCCAGTAGTAAACACGGGCAGGGACGCGAGCTAAGGGCACACCATTTATTCCATTACGACCCGATAAGGCAATAAAACAGTTGACCTGTGCCGCGCGGGCCCGCATTGTCGACAGTAGGGTTTGATCGCATTCATTCGCAAAAAGCCGACTAAGAATTGAATGCGTTAGCGAACCCGATAATCGCACGATCGCGCGCCGTCCCGACAGAGGACCCGTACTGACCGCGCATATCGTCCGTTGCAAATCGAACTTCATAGGAACAACTGAACTGAAGAGCTAAGCGGTCAGAGGTAGGGGACTGTCCATGAACGCGCGAAATTGTTTGACGATCTTGGATCGCGATAACTCAGTCGATACAGCTAAGAACCTCAAGCGCACGCGACGGATGACGCCTTTTTCCATGAAATCACCAAGCAATCTGAATGCAAAGTCATCGCTCCGATCAACGATCCTCTGAGCTTGGTGTGCGTCCGAGGGCTCGATCATAATCATTGCCGTGACGCCAGACTTTTTTACCAAGCCAATTGCGGTGCTGCTGCTCTTCTCAACGGACAAATCGTCCAAAGACAACGCATGCCAGCTGGCATCTGGAGTCCGCGAGCGAACTTCGATCTCGGGATGCGTATCCAGCAATGACGTCTGGACACTAATCCACACCTCAAAGGCCAAAGCGTCAGGAATATCACAATCCAGTCGACGCCAGTTCAGCTGAACGGTGAACAAATCACTCCCCGATTGCTCATAACGAACGATCAAATCGTTCTGACGAATGTAGGCTTCTTGAATTTTGAACGCGTGTGAGGGTTTGGGAACGATTTTTAAAAATTGCCCCAGCTGAATCGCTCCAAAGTGAACTTGCAGACCGGTATTGGGAGCACGCGGATCCAACTCGACTCTACCACGATTGGTTTCGAAAAACGCTTGCTCAGAATTCAATTGCCATTCCACTGCTGTTTACTCCAAAAAGGTCCGAGTTAAAAATGGCTTCGGTTAAAGAACTAATTCAATTTTAGGTGGTATGCCCCGAGGCTCGTTCCGTGTTCTCCTGCGTCCTTTCGGCTACCCCTAAATTAAGGTGTGTTGCAGCACTAGTGCTTCGTCCAGCTTTAATTTTGGGATCAACATCAGTGAGCCGACGGCACTAGCCGCGGGTGAACGAAGTGGTTTTCGTGCAAGATTTCAATAGTTTGTCCAACGTAACCCTGTCGACCGCAAATCATTGGTCTTAGATTGTTAGTAAGTTACGTCGAGTCAAGTACTTCGTTCACCCGCGACTAGCGCCGACGGCTCACATCTACGACCCCAAAATTAACGTTAGACACAGCACTAGTGATTCATCCCTCAACTTTACAGCGGAGATTGTAGCAGTTAGAAGCAATTCCGGCAGCGGTTCTAGACTTGGGCGAAACGAGGCTAAGCATTAAAATTGCAATTCGAGTATGATTTAACACGTGAATTTCATTGCGTTTCGGCACAAAATCTTATCCAGTGGTTCAATTAAGGTTGGGTTGGCTATGTCGTCCTCTTTAGCTTTATTCAAGTGCCTGCGTCCGTTGTTAATTTTAGCTTGCGTTGCCCTCTGTGGATTGCAAAGCTATGCGCAGGACGCAACAAAGCAGGCTGGAGAGAAACCGGCCGCAGATAAGCCCAATGGCGAAGCGAAGAAGCCCACTCCCGAGTTGCCGCCCCTTCCTGACCTCTCGTTTACAGCGAATTCAAGTGCCGAAGCGTTGGAGAAAGTAATCGCGTCTGCAAAAGCAGTTCGGCCTGGATCGCCGGAACAATACAGTGCGATGCAGACCGCAATTCGCGATGCATCGAAACAGCTGACGGTGGTTCTGAAGGACAAAAATCTGCCGCGTTACAAACAAGCTCAACTAGATTCGATGTCTTCTTCGCTGTTACTGGCAACTTTCTTTGGTGAAGAAGCAAGAGCCAAGGTCGTCGAGCAACTTAAGCAAATGCTCAAGGAGCGCGAAACGCTTTCCATCGAAGACGTGCAGATGGCAACGTTTGCCGCTGCGAATTTGGAACTGAACCCGAATAAAAAAGACGCTCGTGATATCTACGCCTTGCTTGAGCAATTGCTCACCACCGACAAGCGTGAAGAGATGCAAAGTATGCGCATCAATCTACAGTCATCGATTCGTCGCATCGATTTGCTCGGCAAAAAGTTTGAGATCGAATACAAAGACATTCAGAACAAACTCATCAAAACGGAAGATTTCGCTGGCAAGTTTGTTATCGTCGACTTTTTTGCTTCGTGGTGCCAACCGTGCCTCAGCGAAGTTCCGCGATTGAAAAAGTATGCGGCAAAATACAAAGACAAGGGTCTCGAAGTTCTCGCTATCAGCCTCGATGAAACACGTGAAGCTCTCGACAAGTATCTAGCAAGTGCCGAGTTGCCATGGAAAGTAATTCATGACAATGCCGCTGACCCATTTGAACGACTGCAACTGAAGTTTGGCGTTGCCGCATTGCCCACCGTCTTGCTCTTGAACAAAGAGGGTACAGTGGTTTCGCTGGAAGCCCGCGGCGCAGAACTGGATCGGCTGATGGAGATGATTTTCGAAGAACCCACCCCAGCCGAACCACCGCCGGGTGCTGCAAAATCAACGAATAAGGGAGCCGAGCAAAATGCCAAGGCGCCAACTGCAGCGAGTACAAACAAAGCAGCCGACAAATGAGATCAAAATTTACGGAGATTCAATCATGCATGTAAGCACTTTTATCGGGCATCCGATAAAGCTCCTTTTAGCAGTGGGACTGGTCACTTTATGCGCAATCGGTTGCAATCGAGCGACGCCTGAAAAGCTCAAGGTAAAAGTCGAATCGGAGCGTGGAAGCCAAGAGGACGTTCTGCCGAACGTAGATTCAAGTCAGAGCACCATTATGGCGAGGCTCAGTGAACAAAAGCTGCCCGGCTCCACTGATCCCACTCTGAGCAATCAAGTTTCAACGAACGCTTCAGAAACTGAAGCGGGTTCCGAAATGAGTTCGACTGATAAAGTTGATTTGTCGGATCGAACGTTTATGACGTTGAAGCCTGTTGCATCCGATCAACCTGCGGATTTAGTGGCTCATCTGAACGCTCTAGATGTAGCCCTCCGCGATCTTATTCTCGCAGGGGCAAACAAAATTGTCGGCGCGGACACTTTCAATAGCACTGGCCTGCGATTGGGACACATGAAGTTAACGACTGGCGAGAAACTAGCTGCTTTGCCCAATGCAACGGCCGAGCAGCGAAAACTAGGGACCGTTGCACAACTGGTCGCACTTTCCCACATGAGCGGGCTGAAGGATATTGAGTCAGCGAAGAAACTCGAGCAATTTGCGGGCACTTTGCTGCACTCATCCGATCCTGATCTGGCGCACCAAGGTCGCGTTGTCCTTCTCGGCTTCAGACTACAGGACCTCCAGAATGGAAATGTGTCAGAACCAACACAACTGCTGACTGAATTGGAGGGACTCTTTCAAAGACCATCCGACGCGGGATTCCCCGAGATGATGGTTCTTCAGCAAGCCCAGACGGTGCTTACCGAAATGGGTTTTAGCGAAGCGGCAAGCAACATCGATCGGCTCATTGTCAGCAAGTACATGGATTCAGCGGATGCACAGCTAAGTTCGACTGCATGGAGTTTAGCAATTGCCAATAGTCAGTCCTTTCAGAACTATAGCGCGGCGATGAAAGATGTTTACGACGGCAAAGAAACGGAGCCGCATATGCTATTGGGGGCCGTTCGCGGTCTTTATGATGAGCTCCCAAACTCCACCACGCTTCTGCAATTCGTCAATTTGTCTACCGACTTGGAATACCGAGGTTTGGTCAATGTGGCGTCCGAGCTGAGCGCTTTCATCAAAGCCAAAATCGGATCGCTCCAGAATTCAACTTACTTGGAAGCGGTCGCCAGTGCCCTGGATTCTCAAGACCGTCGCCTTGGTATTCGCGGCCAAAGCATTGAGCTCGATGGACTGGTTGATTTCGACGGCAATCCACTCAACTGGTCAACTTACAAAGGAAAACTTGTATTGATCGACTTTTGGGCATCTTGGTGCGGTCCATGCGCCAAGGAGCTTCCCAATATTCGAATTGCGCAAGTCGAATTCGCAAGCAAAGGGTTCGAAGTGCTTTCGATTAACATGGACGAGGACCTAACGGAAGCGGCGAAATTTCTTTCAAGCAATCAGTTCCCGTGGAAAACATATCGTAGTAGCGATTTGTCAGCGCTCGGCTTCAAATCAGCCATCGCCAAGCGGCTTGGAATCAACGCGATTCCGTTCCTTGTTCTTGTTGGCTCCGACGGCAAAGTCGCGGCGATTCACGTTCGCGGCGACCGAATCTCGCCCTCAATTCGTTCAATGCTTGGCGATGGACTAAGCAACTAGTCAATACCCACAACTCAAGCAGTATTATCAACATGGAACTGGAAAAAATGAAAATCCCAACGTGGTTTGTAATTGGTTGTGGTCTATTGGTTCTAAATCTTGTACTGGTACTTGGTGGGTCACTATCACGTCATGCGCTAGCCGGAACACCCGATGAAAAACTAAAGACCAGTAATCAGCAGCCAGCGACAGATACGACCAACCTGCCGGAACCGGGCTTGCTACCACCTGTGCTGCCCAACGGGACAATCGGAGTCCTGCCAGCGGTGCCTTCACTCGAAAGCGCCAGTCCACTTCAGCCAAGCATCGTGAGCCTTGAAGAAGTTAGAAATGCAGTAGGAGAGTTGACCTCTCAAACGGATATGTTGGCACCACTGGATGCGATCATGAAAGATTCCGCTGCCCCTATTTCCGAGCAGTTAAGTCATAGTTATTTTGAATCCATGAAGCTTCGACTAAAGACGATCAACCATCTGAATCACTCTGCGATGGGCTTGGTGGATGAAGCTGCGATTTTGTACCAACGAGGTGAGATCGCTGAAGCTCAAAAGTTGCTCGGAGTCGCTACACAACTGCGCGAAGCCACTGCACGACTACTGGTGACACATCAGTAGAGTCAATCCGCGGCGTATGCCCTTACTTCGTGCTTACTCTTGAGAATTTTGGATGAACATTTGGGGCAACTGTCCTACAATCTGGAACCACGTTTGACGCTATGCGAATTACGACACAACAGTTGGCTGAGCAGGCGCTCGAAGCGGGTTTTGTAGGCATCATCAAACAGTTCGACCTGCCACAAGAATTCTCAAATTCAGTATTGGCGGAAGCAGAACAAGCGGTCAGAAATTTCCAAGCGCATCCGCTGCAACTGCCTCAAGGTATGCGGCGAGACGCGACCGATATACCGCTGGTTACCCTTGACCCACCCACCTCAACCGATCTCGATCAGGCTTTCTTTCTGGAGAAGCAGGGCGAGACTCTAATTCTGCATTACGCCTTGGCCGACGTTGCCGCGTTTGTGCCCGCAGGAGGAGCTGTTGAACGCGAGGCATGGAATCGTGGAGTCACCATTTATGGTCTGGCGAATAAGATCCCGCTTTATCCCATTATGATTTCACAGCGAGCGGCAAGCTTGCTGCCCGACGGCCCACGTCCTGCTGTTTTGGTAAGCGTCGCGATCGACAAAGTGGGTTGTCTCACGCTACGAAGCGTCGAACGCGTGCTCTGCGCAAGTCGTAAGAAATTGGCCTACACGACGGTTAATTTGGCGGAATTACCTTACGTCGAAGAGTTTGCAGACCGGATGTGGATTGGCGAGGAGAGACGCGGCGCGAAGCGGTTTCAGTTCCCAGAACAAGAGGTCGTCGCCGATCCAGACTCTGCGGGCGGTGTGCGACTTGAACTTCGAACTCCGCTGTATTCCGAAGAGGTAAATTCTGCTCTCTCCCTGTCAGTAAACATGGCTATCGCTGAGCAATTTAAAACGGCTCACACTGGACTCTTTCGAATCATGGATGAGCCCACTCAGCGAGCCATCGACCGACTTCGGTTGGAAGCTCATGCGCTTCAGATCGATTGGCCACTGGAAATGTCGCTGCATGAATTGTTGAAGCGAATCGATCCCAACAATTTGATCCACAAGCGTTTCCTGTTAATGGTCAGACGTGCGGGCGGTCGAGCAAGTTACGCTGTGTTTTCGGAGAAAGACGCACCATGGCATTCTGCAATCGGGGCTTCGTATGTGCACGCGACCGCACCCATGCGCAGGCTGGCTGACCGCTACGTGCTTGAGCTGGCCCATCGATTGGCAAATGGACAATCGATACCAGATCGTTTGCAATCAACACTCCAATCGCTCCCTGCCGCCATGGCATCAGGCAGCGGTCGGGCTAAAGCGGTCGAGCAAGCGGTTGTTGATTTGATCGAAGCAGTTTCGCTACAACATCGAATCGGCGAGGTTCTAAAGGCAGAAGTCGTTGATGCCGGTTCGAAGATTGTGCAAACCCTCGATTCAGCCATCCGATCTCGCGCCGCAAAGTTGCCGGCATCTGTAAAAGATGGCGACATTATTTATGTGCGTATCGACGAAGCCGATCCCGTTCATCGAAAACTAACGCTGACCGCAGTCACCACCCCCTAATGCACAATTCATCAATTCCCATTACTCCCATTCTTCTTTTTTCAAACCAACTCTGACAAAACCTTCCCTCCATCCTCAACCAAATACTGAGGCCGACCATTATTATCAGTGATGGTTGCCTGATCGACGTTGATCCCCAAATGATGAAAGAGTGTTGCGTAGACATCACCAAAAGTAATCGGCCTTGAAACCGCCTCGCCGCCAATACGATCGGTTGCTCCGATGACTTGTCCATGCTTCATCTTACCGCCAGCCATCAGTGCGCAGTTTACTTGCGGCCAATGATCTCGACCGATGACATTGTTAATCTTAGGAGTCCGTCCAAATTCTCCCCAAATGACCACGGCGCAATCATCAGCCAACCCGCGTTGATGCAAGTCTTCAATGAGAGCGCTGACGCACTGATCGAATATCGGGAATTCCTCCTGCTCGCGGACGAAGATCGAGTTATTGGCTCGCCCCTCTGTATTCGTTCCGCCGTGCCAATCCCATTTGCTGTAGTTCAGCGTTACCACGCGTACTCCCGCTTCGATTAAACGTCGTGCCACAAGCATACTCTGAGGAACCCGCGGCGCTCCGTTTGAATCGATGAAAATGCTCGGGTCACCTTTGCCGTAACGTTCAAGGACCTTGGGATCTTCTTTGGAAAGATCTAGTGCCTCGGCCAGTCGCGATGAAGTGAGCAATCCCATCGCTTGCTCATTGAAAGTATCCATTGCATTCATGTTCATCTTGGAATCAATATCGCGCCTCAGTTGATCCACACTTCGCAGCAAGGAGACTCGATCCCCTAATCGATCAAGCGAGATGCCGTTGAGCACCATGTCCTGCTTGGTCGGTCCCATGGGACGAAACGCGGCTTGCGACGTGCCAAGGAAACCTGGGCCTGGTTCGTTGTAAGGACCATGCGAGCACTGATAACAGAGACTGACGTAAGGCGGCGCCGTCGGCGATGCGGCTTTGAGGAAATTAGAGACCATTGAACCGAATTGTGGCCAACCGCCTGAAGGCTTGGGCTTCTTTGGATCATGTCCGTTAAAAACTTGAATCGCATCATGGTCTGCTTGATTGCCAATCAGCGAACGAATGATGGTCATTTTGTCGCCGAGCTTTGCGAGTTGCGGGAACGCTTCGCAGATATCCATTCCTGGGACATTGGTCGCAATCGGTCGCCATGGACCCGCAATTTCACTCGGCGCATGCGGCTTCAAATCGAACATGTCCTGGTGAGGTGGGCCACCGACCAAGTAAATCATAATGACCGACTTGGGGTTATTCTTTATTCCCGATGCTTCTTCCGCGCGCAGCAAGTTCGGTAAACTCCAACCTCCTGCGGTTCCTAGGGCTGTTAAAGCGCCGATGTTTAACAAACTGCGGCGTGAGAATGCTCCACGGGCTCGAACAGAGTTTTGGACGAACGGACTCTGGGAAGGTGAACGTCGCTGCATGTGTAAACTCAGGTGGGAATAGGTTGACGTAGCTTGGGGCCATTTGTCCCGAGCGTACAGCATAAGCCCCTTACAGGGCCCGTAGCTCTCAAAAACTATGGGTTTAACGCGAGGCTATTCTTGTTAACACAAAGTATGGCGAGAATCCATCGAATTAATTTAAATAGCGACGAATTAAATAGAAATCGAGACATTGCGATGGAGTAGAAGTTACCAAGCGAATTCTACGTGAGCCTGAGGCGCTAGCCGATTTCTTGCGGTTAGATCGGCTAGCGTCTAAAGCTCGTTCGGTACGAATCGATCTGCCGCTCGCCATATTTGGAAATAGAAAAATCCGCCGTGCAAGAAGGCGGTATTCAGCAAGACGGAGGTATTTTAAGACTCAACATCTTTAGGAAAAGTCTCTTCAACGATTCGATGGAATTCATCGGGCGTTGCAACTTGAGCAACTAAGCTGCGGAAGTTTCGCGATCCGGGTTTGCCTTGCGCATAGCAACACGCATACTTGCGCATCAAGTGTGTCCCCTTCTGAATACCAAACCGCGAGACGACTAAATCGTAGTGACGTAGCATGCAAAGTTTCTGCTCATGCAGCGTCGGCTCAGGAGGAATCGGTTCGCCGCGCAATGCAGCCGCGGATTGGGCGAACAACCATGGGCGACCGAGTGCAGCCCGAGCGATCATGACTCCATCCACTTTATAGTTCTGAAACGCAAAGACCACTTTCTCAGGGCTGTCTAAGTCGCCGTTTCCAATGAGCGGGATGTGTTTTAAGTACTGCTTGATCTCAGCAATCCGTTCCCAGTCTGCACTACCTTTGAAATAGTCTTCAGCGGTGCGTCCGTGTACGGTCAGAGCGGATGCGCCAGCCTCTTCGACAACTTGGGCTATCTCAGTCCCGTTCATATTCTTGCGTGTACAACCCAAGCGAATCTTGGCGGTCACTGGCGTTGGATGACACGCAGCGACCAGCTGAGAAATAATCGCAGACATACGATCCGGATGACTCAGCAAATACGATCCGCTGTGAGCCTTTGCGGTCACCTGCTTGACTGGACACCCAAAGTTGATGTCCACAACGCTTACTTTGTAGTCTTCAACCAGCCGCCGACCGACCTTAGCCATCGTCTCTGGTTCGTTGTCCCAAATCTGAACTGACAAAGGACGAGCCTCATCGCGGACTCCCCACAAACGGTCGGGATGCTCGCAATCATGTTCATCCAGCCACACGAATCCGCGAGCATTAACCATCTCCGTAGTTTGCAAACCGGCTCCGCCATATTCGCGGACGACTTGGCGATAAGCAAAATTGGTGAAACCTGCCATCGGCGCCTGTAGAATAGGTGGATCGACGACGATCGGACCGATATGTAGCGGCTTTACTTCAACTTTGGTAATAACCGAGGCGTTTTCGGCTGGCGCTTGCCAAGATCCATCGGCAGGCGACGAAATGTTCAGTGTCGATCTATGTACCATGGATACGTGCAGTTTTACGCTCAACAAGGACTATTGTATGACATTTTTTATGTCACCTATTGCGATTCCAATAGTGGCGATTGTAGGCGTTTTTGTCTTTTTGTGCATCTCGGCTTTGGCAAACTGTGTCCAATCGATCGTCAAGCACCGCAACGAAGTTGAATTAAAGCAACAGTTGGTCGACCGGGGTATGTCAGCCGAAGAAATCGAACGCGTTGTCATGGCGACAACGGTTCGGGGTGAAAAGAAGCACTGTTAAGTTGCCGTGGCGGACGCTGCTAGCGTCCGCCAGAGAGCAGAATCAGTCCGAGAAAGACCGACGCTCTAAAGCATATTGGCGAGCGCATGTGGCTGGTTTCGTGAGAAACCGGGTCGCACTATTGACCTTTCTACTATTGACCTTTCTACTATTGACCTTTCTACTGCTGACCTTTCTACTGCAGCCGGTTTCTAACGAAACCAGCTACCATACTTAATTCCCTTGCACTCGCTCCACATTCCCTTGCACTCGCTCCACGATGTCTGCACGAACGATGTAAAAGCAAGCTGGAAGCTGGCATGGCGAAAAGTCGTAGATGAATACCGTAGCGGAAGCCGTCAAGGCTTTCGGAGGTTGGATTTACGAGTGCAAAGTCACATGAACGAAATGCTTGACGCATTCCGCTACAGACTTTTCGCCACACCAGCTGGAAGCATACGTTACTTGCTGAAAAAGATCGCAAGCTGGAAGCATACGCCACGGTGGGATGCATCCTGCTTGCAGTTTTAAAGATAATCTTTTGAGGACGGGACAGGAGTCCCACCCTACGGCGCTAAGCTGCATCACCGATCCAGGCTTTGAGCAGATTGACGGCAATGTCTGGATTTAGCTTAACAAGCGTCGAAAGATCCTCTTTCATTTCGCCGCCGGTAACTTGGAACTTGGGACCTTCTTCAGCGGATTTCGCTTCCGAGCCGGTTTCGCCCAGGTCGAGTTCGTCGCTTGCGCTGGCAGGGACTTCAAGTCCGAAGCCCTGAGAGAATTCCTTGTCGCGAGGTGAAGTGGATTGAGCTTTGACCCAACCCATCATCATGAACAGAGTGGTCATGACGACAACCAGCAGCGCTACGGTAGTCCATGATTCTGCCAACCATCCCATCGCCATCGCCGACATCGCAGGCTTCGGAACCTCTGGTAATGGGAAATCGGCGTAGTTATAGACCGTTACCAAGGGAAAGCGATCATCGCCTTCGCGAACCTGTTTGAGCATTCCGCCAATCGCTCCTTTGACTGAAGCTTCGGCTTCATCCTTGAGTTTCTTCATGTCCTCATCGCCGATCACTGGAACATCCGACTCCTTAGTAAGTTTAGGATCCTTGGTCATCGCCCGAAGTACCCAAAGCCTGCGGTAGTAAGATTCAGGAATTCCAACGGTGACGGAAACTTTAGTAGGAACCAACCCAGCTTGGGTCATGGCCGTTGCTTCGTGACCAGCCACTCCATTGACGTTCTCGGCGATCTCTTTGGCCTTCGATTGTTGCTGCGGCGTCTGAGTTGCAGCGACCGACTGCGGCGAATTCGATATAGCGTTGGGGTCAGCGCCTGGCCGACCGCCGGGAGGCAGCTTGCTGTTCTCGGTGTCTTTCTTGCTCGTCTGAGATTGTAGTGTCGTGACTGTCGGATCGTATTTCAGTTGCTCGGATTCTTTTTGCAAAGTCGGATCAATCTCGACTCCAACTGCCAGACGCACGTCACCATAATTGTCGAGTAAAGGATGAATCTGATTAAAGTATTTTTGCTCCCAGTCATTTTGAGCCTGCAGGAGTGGGCTTTGTTCCGGCGAGTTGGGATTGCTGCTCCCTTTGTAAATCGTCGAGTTGCCAAGATCCATCACGGTGACATTGTCCGGCTTAAGACCTGCAAAGGACGCAGCGGTCATAAGAGCAATGCTTCGCAGCAGGTTTTTGTCAATCGGCTTAGGGCTATTGGATTGGACGTTAACGCTGGCGGTACGCTCAACTTTGCGTGCAAAACCTTGTCGATGCTCGTCATACTCGACGGCGGCAAATTCAATGGATGGAATGCGTTCGATGATCCGTGCTAGCTCTTTTTCGCGAGCGGCATCAATCCCCGAAAGTAAAGAGTCTGATGACACAAAGGGATTGTTTGTCGTCAAGGATTTCTCTATGTCTCTATGCCAGCTTGCAGGAAATGCGTCGGCGGCGGAAATTGCTTTTAAATAAACGTCTTTGTTGGTCCTAGGGATTTTGATTCGCAGCCCTTCACGTTCGTAATCGGCAAGTCCAGCATCCCCAAAAGCCTGCTCGATCCGCAGTAGTTGTTCTTCATTCATCGGCCCCCCGCCGAGTAGGTATTCGTACGATGTGGTTTGCTGTACCGAAACGATCCAACCCAAGCTGATGACGATCGTTGCAAACAGCAGGCCAGCCATGATACGGGCCGACGGTGTCATCGATGCAATCAACTCGGAAATTTGCTTTGTGATTTGATTGAGAGGATTCATAGTCACCTATTAAATTCGAATTGCGTTAATCTCTTCGTACGCTTGCATCAACTTATTTCGTACTTGAACCAACATACGGAATGCCATATCCGCTTTTTGAACAGATGTGAATACTTCGACTTGTGAGACATCGCCACCGGTCAGCATGTCGTTTACTTGAGCCGTAGCATTGTTTTGCGCGGAGTTAACGTTGGAGACGCCGGACTGAATCAGATCGATAAAGTTCGTCGGGCCGCCCGCGGCTTGGGACTGATTGGTTTTTGTTAGCCGATCGTACAGCGGCGTATTGAGCCGCGGCGGGCTATATCGACCAATCCCTTCCATGCTGATTTTCCAAACGGTGAGTAGTTTCTGCAGTGCTGTGGTCTTATGAGCCGGAACGGGTTAGAGAGCGTCCTGCTGAGGAATGAACTTGAAAACGCGGATTTACAGGTGACTAATCAGCCGGAAGGAGTTAGCCTCCGGTTCAAGACACAACCGGAGGCTAACGCCTTCCGGCTGATAAGACTATACCACCGTAATGACCAGCTTCAGCTCAAACTCCTAAGCAGGACGCTCTCTAACCCGTTCCGGCTCATAAGACCACAGCACTGCAGAAACTACTCACCGTTTGGAAAATCAGCATGGAAGGGATT
>JANODD010000192.1:0-10273 GCA_031412515.1 Planctomycetia bacterium
CTGGATTGAAGAACCGCTAGTGCAAGGCAAATTCACCGAACGCGATTCACCAATCTATGAGGACAATGACGTCGAATTGTTCGTAGCTGGAACGGATGCATACTACGAGTTTGAAATCAATTCGTTGGGAACGATCTACGAGGGCTTATTCGTTTGGCAGAGTGAGTTTGAGTCGAAGGGTTATAGCAAGGTCGCGGAGCTTGATCAGACTCGGTCGGACGTTAAATTTCAATCGTTCAATGGTGTTGGCTTGACGACTCATCCCCGTGGCAAGCGGTGGGCTTATTTGAAGTGGGATTTTCCAAAATTAAAATCAGCGGTGAATATCGACGGGACGCTGAACGACGCCAAGGATCGCGATCGCGGGTGGACGGTCGAGTTGGCGTTGCCTTGGTCGGGAATGAGACTGTTGACGATGGCTGACGAACGGTCGGCACCACCGAAAAACGGTGATGTCTGGCGCATGGATTTTTCGCGGTTCAATCAATACAAAGAAGCGGAACCAGCCAAAGACTCAGGCGGCTGGGCCTGGAGTTCACACGGTGTCTGGGATTCGCACGTGCCTGAAGTGTTTCCGTTTATTACGTTTTCAACGGAAGTTGTTGAGAACAAATAACACGGCGTTGATCGGTGTTGGGTAGAGTAAAAAAGTGCAACAGGCTGAAACATAAGCAATCAAGGGATTGCGAGTATATTTTTTTACAGCGTCACAAATTATTAATTATCCTCACATTAAGTTAGGATAATTCACAGTTCGTCGACGATAAACCTGTTGAAATCCGCAAGGAAACGCGTGTCGTGACTGTTCGAGAAGTTCTTCGTATAATAGAAGGCGATGGTTGGATCTTGGTTTCTCAAAAGGGCAGTCATCGTCAATACAAGCACCCGACCAAAACGGGCCGCGTTACTGTCGCTGGGCATCCGAAGGACGACTTAGCTCCCGGCACACTGAACAGCATTCTGCGGCAAGCCGGACTGAAGGACTAAAACAATGACACACAAGTATTTGATCGTCATCGAGAAGACACCGAACAACTTATCTGCGTTTTCGCCTGACCTGCCCGGTTGTGTTGCAACGGGTGCCACGAAGTCTGAAGTAGAAGATCGCATGCGTGACGCGATCCGCATGCATATCGACGGAATGCGTGAAGACGGCTTAGAGATTCCGGAACCTTCATCGGTCGCCGAATACGTCGAAGCCTCCTAGTCTGATCAAATTGCCGGCGAACAAAGTCGTGCACCATTCTTGGTGGGGCAACCCGAAAAACGGGTGCCGTTCCGCTGTGCCGCCACATAATGAGATCTCGGACCACTTGGCGCGGAAAATCTGCCGTGAGCTGGGAACACCCGATCAATAGATTTACTACTCAACTTATCTTTCGCCCTTCTCGAATCAAGATTTTAGCGTGCCGCAACGCTGGCTCAGGTCCAAGTGCGTTTCACAACTCGGCTATGACCGGGTACAATCGGCATCTCGTACACACCCTGGGCAACGCATGCTTCAGGACTAACACTCAATTCCCGATTAGCACTTTATGAATGACTTTGACGAATTTGCAACAGAAGCGGAAGAGAGTTTTGGCGATGAATTGCTGATCGATTGGGATCAGATCTTCATGCGGCGGGCCTGTGAACTGGCTGAGAAAGCGGCGAGAGAAGATGAGGTGCCAGTTGGCGCTGTGATAGTCCGCGGGAACAAAATTATCGGAGCCGGTTGGAACCAGCGCGAGGCGCTCATGGACCCGACCGCCCATGCGGAAATGATCGCAATTACCCAAGCAGCGGCAGCGATTGAAAGCTGGCGGCTTGAGGAATGCACGTTGTACGTTACGCTAGAGCCTTGCCCGATGTGCGCCGGGGCTATTGTGCAATCCCGGATCCCGCGTGTGGTCTACGGGGCAGCCGACCCTAAGGCTGGAGCGGTGGATTCATTGTTTCGGTTACTAGATGATCCGCGACTGAACCATCGCGCCCGAGTGACTGCGGGTGTGATGGCCGACACATGCGGAGCAATGTTAAGCGAATTCTTTCGCCAAAAACGTCAACTAGGCAAGAAGTAAACCGATGGCTGATAACGCGACCGAACCGCTACTGGATCCAACGCTGCTGGTGCGAGTTAAGCTCAAAGCGCTTCAGATCGATCGAAAATTCGCATTGAGACCTGAAACGCTGCCTGACGAAGCCATTCTGCCAAGTCTCAGTGCGGAACTGGCCGGTGAGCCGAAGTTTGCGCAAGTTCGCATGGCGATTGGAACAAATGCACTGTTCTTTCAGCTCGACGTGCAAGGCAAGAAGCAATTGCCTTGGTGTCGCGAATCGCGACTTGAGGATAGTGATGGTCTGCACCTGTGGATTGATACTCGCAATTCGCGTGATATACACCGAGCCACGAAGTACTGCTATCGGCTGGGTCTTTTCGCGATGGGCCGCGGTCCGAAGGCGGATCAGCCCTTTGCTGGCTGGGCACCGATTAACCGTGCCCGCGATAACTCGCAGCCACCGCCGGATGATTTGATGGTGGTTCGCGCCGCGGTGCAAGCCGATCGGTACCGAGTGGTTGCGTCGGTGCACTTCGATGCGTTGGTCGGATTTGACCGACAGGATTTTCCGATCATCGGTTTCTATTACGGCATCCAAGATCGTGAACTCGGCTGGCAATCGCTCGCGCTTCAGCCCACATTTCCTGTCGCTGAAGATCCGAGCCTTTGGGGCCAATTACAGATAACTGGTTAATCGCGAGGAGGATTGGTGATGGAATCTATCGAAGGCAAAGCGCTGGTTGCATCCCCTTATTTGACTGAGCGAAATTTTCTGCGTTCAGTCGTGTACATCTTGCGTCATGATAAAGACGGTGCTTTTGGTTTGATCTTGAATCGACCTACTGAGTTGACCGTCGGTGATCTGATGGAGCGATTTTCCGATGATCCGCATACCAATGTCGAACCGATCTACAATGGCGGACCGGTAGAAGGTCCGCTACTAGTAATCCATGATCGAGCCGAAGGGGCCGAGGCAGACGACTTCGAATTCTGTGCGGCTCTGGGGCTATTTGTCGCCACCGACCAAGATGTGATTTTTGATATCTGGGAAACTGAAGACTGTAAGTATCGTTGCTTTGATGGCTATTCGGGTTGGGGAGCCGGGCAGCTCGAGTCAGAAATGAAAGCTGGCGGTTGGTTGGTCTGGGATTGCCCGCCTGAAACGGTTTTTGCCGATCCGGAATCCATGTGGAAACAAGCAGTCCAGCAAATCGGTCGTGACATTCTTGCTGTACAGATAGATGCCTCGCGCATTCCCGGTGATCCATCCGCAAATTGACCACGTAGCCTAGGCATCCTGCCTGGGTTGCGGCCTCGCTAGGCATCCTGCCTGGGAATTGGACGCTCAACCCAGGCAGGATACCTAGGCTACAGCACTCTTCCCAGCGATATCTGAATCTTGGGAACTGACCTAGAATTAAGGGCGTCCATGATGTTGTGGCGAAAAAGTCTCCTTGGCCGCAAATCTCTTCAGGAAGCGAATCATGACTTTAGGTAGTCGTTTAGTTACTGCTTTGTTCGTCGGTTTGGGTGCGATTATTTCGACTGGAGCAATCATGACCGCGCAAAACGGCGAACCGAAAGAACGACTGCAACGTGCCCAACGGTTGACGGAGCAAGGTAATTGGAAGCAAGCTGCCGAGATCTATGCAAAAGTAACGCTCGATCCTGCGGTGGACGCTGAAACCGCCGCCCGCTCGTTAGCTGGCCAAGCACTTTGTCAGTTGCAACTCAATCAAGTCGATCAGCTCGATGCCGTACTTAAAGCAGCCGTGGAAGCCCACCCCAATGACTGGCAGGTTCTTCAAGGAGCCGCGATGTTGCTTGTGCAAACTCAACATCAAGGCATTGTTGCTGACCAGCGATTCACTCGCGGTTATTCACAGCGCAACGGCGGCGTGTTTATTCAAACGCTTGAGCAGGATCGAACACAGGCATTAAAGTGGCTGCGTCTCGCCATTGAGAAGGCGAAGGCGAGTGGCCTGGCTGAAGATTCAAGCCAGTTCGGACAACTGTGCCTCAACTTCGCTGACACAATCATCCTGGGTCGCACCGGGCAACAGGCTTGGCAACTGCAAGCCTCCACCGATCTCAACGTAGAGCCTGACTACATCGACATCGATTCGCCTGGTTATGCTCCCGGCCGCTTCGCTCCAGCCGTCGATGCTGTTCCTGTCACGTACAGCGTTCCGGGTTCTTTTGCAGCCGCACCGAATGATGGTGGACGATTTCGCTGGGCTCTTGCACAGGCCAAGGGTAATCGCGAGTCGCTAGGTGCGATCAGGCGCTGGGCAGAGTTTCTCAACTCGCAGTTCTCCATAGAAACGCTGCAACAAGACATGTGGTTCTTCCATCGAAGTGCCGGCACCAGCGACAAGGATCAAGCTGAAGGTATCGCAGCGGTCCACACGCTCACCGATGATGAGACGATTGCAAAATTAAGTACCGGGATCAAGCGTTTTAAGTTGGCTGACGAATTCAATCCGATTCAACAGTACAAGTCGCTTGCGGTCAGTGAAGATAAAGAATACGCCGAACCTGCTTTGAGCGTGCTGTATCAGACGTTCTTGGATCGTCGACAGTATCCCAAAGCGGCCGAAATGATGCGTCAGTCGATTGAACGCTTCGGCCCCGGACCAGAAAACTATAAGCGAGAACAATTGAACAATATTATTCAACCTCGCGTGTCGTTTGACCCAGTTGAATCGCAAGTCGCAGGCAAACCGACGGAGTTGAGTCTACTGTTCCGCAACGCGAATGAGATTCAATTCACAGCTTGGTCTGTCGATATTGAAAAACTGTTTGCGGACACCAAACTATCTTATCGAAATCTTGCTAGCCGTCAGAAGTCAAGTTTTGGAGGTGTCCCAGATCAGCAGCCACCGTCGCTGGATTCGCCCGGAGAGCTGTTTTCTCGCCCTGAGATTGATCGTTATGTAAAAGGTCAAGTTGCCAATTGGAAGCAAGCCCTTGAGCCTCGCGAAAATCACTGGGACCGACGCATCCAAGTCAAAACACCGGTAGATAAAGCCGGTTTGTATCTCGTTGAAGGTCGCGTGAATCAAAGCGCACACAAAGCACGCTGCTTGATGTGGGTTCAAGATTCTGTGCTCATGCGAAAACCGGGCGATGACAAACAAATGTACTTCATGAGCGACGCTGTGACTGGCAAGCCAGTTGCCGGAGCGAATCTTGAGTTCTTTGGTTTCGGAAGTGAGCCCGGTAGGGATGGGCAGTATCGAATGGCCGTCGATAGCTTTGCGGCTAAGACTGACGTGCTCGGAATCGCAACTGCAAAGCTCAAAAATAATTACCAGTGGATCACAGTTGCACGAACTGCCAATGGACGACTTGCGCTGCTTGGCATGGAACATATTTGGCAGCAAGCCTTTGCGCCTCAGTCCATCAATCAGTTAAAGGGATACGGCATCAGTGATCGGCCCATGTACCGTCCCGGTGAAACGGTTAAGACCAAGTTTTGGATCGCCCACACGGTGTACGGTGATGTGCAAGGGCACAGAGCTACCGGCATTCCAGTCACTATTTCGATGCGCGATTCACAGGGCACTGTACTCGCCACTAAGGAAGTAACCACCGATCGTTTTGGATCATGTGAATCGAGTTTTGAACTTCCAAAGACCGTTGGATTGGGTCGGTTCCAGTTTGAACTGAATACATCAAACAGTGGCGGTATTCCAACTTCTTTGGCTATTCGAGTGGAAGAATATCGCAAGCCGGAATTCGAAGTCAAAGTGCTTGCCCCTGACAAGCCCGTGTCACTCGGAGAGACGGTTGAAGCTCGTATTCAAGCTAAATATTACTTCGGTTCGCCTGTTACCGAAGCCGATGTGACCGTTCGTGTCCAACGGAGCACATACGCAGACAATTACTATCCACTTGGCCGTTTCGATTGGTGCTATGGCCCTGGTTATTGGTGGTTCGCGGAAGACTATGCTTGGTATCCAGGCTTTAGCAAATGGCGCGGCTGCTGGCCTCCACATCCACCATGGTGGCCCGGATTTCAGCAAGAACCACCAGAAATTGTTTTGGAACAGGAGCTCAAACTTGATGCCACGGGTGAAGCCAAGATCAAGATTGATACGGCGCTTGCTAAAGCAATTTATGGTGATGAAGATCACAAGTACACGATCTCAGTCGAAGTCCGCGATGCATCGCGCCGCACATTGACCGCTGAAGGTAGCGTTATCGCCGCCCGCGAAGCTTTTAAAATTTATTCGTGGGTCGATCGTGGGTATTACAATGTGAAAGACAAGATCGTCGCGAACTTTCACGCCCGGACACTGGACGGTTCTGCGATTGAAGCCAGCGGAAAACTCGATTTGCTACGAATCAGTTATGATGCCGACGGCAAACCGACTGAGCGCGTCGTTGACACATTTGAAGCGAAAACGAACGCCGATGGACTGTTCACTCAAGTGCTCGAGGCCGGCGACGCGGGGCAGTACCGACTTCGATTGCGGTTGAAGGATAATGCTGGTCACGAAGTGGAAAGCGGTTATATCTTCACCATTCGCGGCCGGGCAACCGATGGCGACGATTTCCGCTACAACGGTCTTGAATTGACAACGGATAAGCGTGAGTATGCGGCGGGCGAAACGGTCAAGCTGATGCTGGCCGCTGACCGCGAAGACGCTCAGGTATACGTATTTGTTCGACCTTCGTCGGGCGTCTACCAAACACCTAAGCTTGTTCCGCTGCAAGCGAAATCGGCTGTGTTCGAGATCGCTGTCGCTGAATCTGATCAGCCGAATTTCTACGTTGAAGCGTTTACGGTCTACGATGGCGAAGTCCATCAGAAGACTCGCGAGATTATCGTACCACCCGCCAATCGAACGCTCAACGTAAAACTGACCGCGGATAAAAGTGAGTACCTGCCCGGCGAGGACGCTGAAGTGGAGTTGCTGGTCACGGATCCGAGTGGCAAACCGGTCTTGGGGTCATGTTTAGTCGCCGCCTATGACAGCTCATTGGATCAAATTGCCAGCGACGTTCTTCCGACCGACATACGCGAATTTTTCTGGAAGTGGCGTCGCAATCATTTTCCGCAACAACGCAGCAATGTGGATCAACCGACTTATCCGGTTGCAATCACGGGCGTACCGATGATGAGCCCACTCGGTCGCTTTGGCGAGACACAAGCCGATGATTTCGACACAAAGTCAGATGGAAGGAATAACAACGAAATCAAGTTAAAACTAGGTGGCGCTATGCGGGCACGGGGCTTGGGTGCTGGAATGCGAGGAGCCATGGGTGGGGCAATGGGCGGCGGGATGACAGAGGCTATGCCAATGATGAGCATGGCGATGGACGGTGCAGCGCCCGGTGCGGCTGGAAATTTATCGTTTGCGAAACAAGCTCCGGGTAGCGGAGGATCGGGCGGCGTAGCCCCCCAAGGTCCCAAACCGGTCATTCGCAAGGACTTTGCAGATTCAGCACTATGGCTCGGGAACTTAGTGACCGATGCCCAAGGTCGCGCCAAAGCCAAATTCAAGATGCCGGATAACTTGACAACATGGAAGATCAGCGGCTGGGCGGTTGGTGCTAAAACCGAAGTCGGCTCAGTCGAAGTAAAGGCTGTCACACGTCGCAATCTTTTGGTCAGGCTCCAGACTCCGCGATTCCTAGTGCAGCGCGACGAAGCGGTTCTATCTGCCATTGTTAACAACGATTTCGCAGTCGACAAAATGGTTCGTGTCAAACTAGAAATTGATGGCCAAACACAACTTGAAATGATGCCCGATGTGGCTGAAGAACGAGTTGTATTGGTTAAATCGCACGGTCAAACTCGTGTGGACTGGCGTTCGCGAGCACTGGCTGAAGGCGATGTCAAGTTGCGGGTGTCAGCCGTTGCGGATGACGCTTCCGACGCAGTAGAACAGTCGTTGCCAATCTTGGTGCATGGTTTCTTAAAGACCGACTCGTTTGCAGGCACTGTGCGTGGTGATAAAGAAAGTTCGAAAGTCACTGTCGTTGTGCCCGCTGAACGTCGAGTCGAACAGTCTGAATTGGTAGTGCGGGTTAGTCCAACGCTGGCCATGGCGATGATTGACGCGCTGCCCTATTTGGCTGAGTATCCTTATGGTTGCACAGAACAGACCCTGAATCGATTCTTGCCAACGGTACTCACACAGCGTGTGCTGCTTGATCGAAAGATTGACCTGGCAAAACTTAAGGTGAGCCGCAACAACTTGAACGCCCAAGAACTCGGCGATCCCGACTCGCGACGAGGACGCTGGCAACGTTTTGAACGCAACCCCGTTTATGATCGCGAAGTCGTCGACGATATGGTTGCAAGCGGTGTCCAACAACTTACCAATATGCAAAACGGTGATGGCGGTTGGGGATGGTTCAGCGGCAAGGGCGAAGTGAGCTATGCGCATACAACAGCAACCGTTGTCCGTGGTCTGCAAGTGGCTGTTCAGAACGAAGTACCGATTGTCCCCGATGTGATTGCACGTGGGGTAGCCTGGCTTGAGCAATATCAAAACAGCGAATTGCTGAAACTTAAAAACGGAGCTATCAAGCCTACTCCGCCGCAACCTTACAAGAGTCAGCCTGACAATACAGACGCGTTGGTTTTTCATGTGCTGTCGCTCGCAGACCGCGTGAATCCGGAAATGCAGCAGTTGCTTTACGATGGTCGCCAACATTTGAGCGTTTATGGAAAATCGCTGTTGGCCTGGTCGACGCATAAGGCTGGCAACGTGGAGCAAACCGCGATGTTGCGACAGAACATCGAGCAGTTTTTGGTCGAAGACGCTGAGAACGAGACCGCTTACTTGCGCGATGAGACTGCGTGGTGGTATTGGTACGGCAGCCAAATTGAAGCCACTGCGATGTACCTGAAACTGCTTGCGGCTCAAGATCCGAAAGGCCAGGTGGCTCCTCGGCTGGTTAAGTATCTGCTCAATAATCGCAAGCACGCGACTTATTGGAACAGCACTCGGGATACAGCCCTGGTGGTCGAAGCGTTTTCGGATTACTTGAAAGCAACCGGTGAGGGAACCGCAACTGTGGCTGCTGAAGTGTGGCTGAGTGGCAAGCGATTGGGGCGGGTCGAGTTCACTCCAGAGAACCTGTTTACGGTGAACAACACGATTACAATCAGCGGAGCGGCTATCCCTGTCGGCGAACAGCAATTAGAAATTCGACGTGTCGGTGACGGCCCGCTGTACTGGAACGCTTATTCGACGAATTTTACGATGGAAGAAGAGATCAAGCCTGCTGGATTGGAAGTCAAGATTGAACGTCGTTACTATTCGCTCACGCCGACTCAAAAGGACCTTCGTTTGCCCGGTAAGAACGCGGCCGTTGTTGACGCGCAACGCGCTGGTTTCAACCGAGTGCAATTAAAGGATCTCGACGAGGTTCCGAGCGGCCAATTGTTTGAAGTTGAGTTGTTGATTGAAAGCAAGAATGATTACGAGTACTTGCTGATCGAAGACAACAAGCCCGCGTGCCTTGAAGCGGTCGATACGCAGAGCGGTTATTTTTATTCAGCAGGCTTGAGTATCTATCGCGAGCTACGCGACAAAAAAGTTGGACTTTGTATCCGTTGGCTTCCACGCGGTAAGTACTCCGTGCGTTATCAACTACGGAGTGAGACGCCTGGTAAGTTCACTGCACTGCCCGCCAAGATCGAAGGCATGTACGCTCCCGAGTTGGTTGGCAACTCTGCTGATTTTGATTTACAGATTACTGAAACGAAATGATCGAAGATTGCAAGAAATGTAGCTGGTTTCGTGAGAAAGCGGATGAACAGGTGTCGCAACCAAACTTATGCGACTCGTGAGCAATTGCTATTAAGCCAGCACTCGAGAGAATTTGGTAAGAAGATGGAGGTAAGAAAATTGGGACCAGGAATCTCACACTTAAAATTTTCGTAACCGTTCACGGCCTTCGGCCTTGAACGGTTACTCATAATCTTAATCCTCCTCGTACTCAGCCATCGGCGGTACTCGTGCTCGTGCTCGTGCTCGATCGGCACGCGGTTTCGAGCACGAGCACGAGCACCATTTCATTGAGTACGAGTACGATTCTTGGAATCCGTACTGGCGTACAGCCAGAAGTGTCCTTGAATGTCAATCGTTGGCATGCGCATTTCGAAAAGATGGCTTAGCCGAGTAAGCTTGGTGCGGGCTGTCCAGCGAGCTTGGCCGTGATGGATTCTTGAAGAAACGAGAAAACACTTCGGTTCTGCTTCTTGCACGTCG
>JANODD010000193.1:0-14736 GCA_031412515.1 Planctomycetia bacterium
TACACCATCGCCCGAGTTCGCAGTTTAACTTAAGCTGGACGGCAGAGGTGGCGAGGACGCCCAATGTCACTCACTTTCGAATTGCTGTACTCAATGTAAGGATAGTATTCGCTTGCCGAGGTTAAAGTCTATCAGCCGGAACGCGTTAGCGTCCGGTTAATGGATAAAAGCCGGACGCTAACGCGTTCCGGCTGATTAGTCCAACCGTACTGAGGTGTTGCGATATCGCAAAGTCGAGAAAGTGAGTGACATTGGGCGAGGACGCCATCGCTCCGAAAAACCAGTCACTTGGGCTAGCGTGTAAGAACGCTTATGCATTGCTACTAAGTCAACACTCTCTGCTGGCTTTGGATTAAACGATCAATTCCCGGGTGCGAATGGGTCCGGCATTGAAGCGCCCTCGGCAGGTGCAGCGCCACTAAATGGATCAGCACCTGAAAACGGATCTGAAGTCGCTGGTTGACCCGCGTCGAACGGATTGCCGCCGGCTGGGCTCGCGTTTTCAGTAGGTGTTGTCGGAAGACCTTCTTTGGTAGGCTTTCGCTCCAGAACAACTGGCACAACTAAGTTTGGAACCTCGCTGCCAATTGGTCGAAGGCATTGGAGTTGCCCCTGTTTACCAACAATGTAAAGACGATCGGTGAGTTGGTTCGTTAGGGCATGGCCGAGATTCGTCGGTGGTGTACGCCCCACTAGTTTTCCGTTGGCAATATCGAAACCATAAATCTCGTCCGCTTGAGTGCGTGCGTAGACAACATTCCCAGCCACAGCCAGCGGCTCGCGAATTGCCATCGAACGTGAAAGCCATGCGGCGGAGCCTTGGTCGTCGTTGATGCAATTGAGTGCACCGTCGTCAGTGGACGCGAATACGTGCGAACCGACAATCAGAGGCGGTGTCGAAAACGACTGGCCGCCCATAAACTCCCATGCCGTCGTTCCGAGACGTTCATCGATAATAATTTTGGTAAACCGACCGGCTTCATTGCCTACATAAAACGCATTGTTCCCTGTCCCAACGCATTTCGCTATTCGCGAAGTCGATTTGTACCGCATCCAAACTTCTGGAATCGAAGAGGCTGCACTGAAGACGTAAAAGAACCCATCCGCCGATGCGATACCGCAAAGATCTCGGTCATGCATTTTGACCGTATTGCCAATCGCTCGGCCCCGAATCACATAACCCCAGCGCTGCTTGAATTCGCTTTCGCCAATCGGATAAGCTTCCACACGTCCAGAAAAATCGGATACGAATGCTACATTGTCCGTCACCGAAACTGCGTTGCTCGATGCATAGCGTAAGGGCTTGGTGACAACGATTTTGCCAGTTTCCCAGTCGAGCACATAAAGTCGATCGCCTTGCAGAATGACAATTCCAGCTTTCGAAGCTGCACCAGGGAAAGTCGGAGCAGTCGTATCACCACAAGTATTTGCCCACAATGTCTTACCAGTTTCCGCGTCAATCGTCTCAACGGAGCCATTCTGACTGACAACTGCCAATTTAATTCGTGGGATACTGATTTCTTTGACTTCAAAACCGGTTGGCGCAGTCAACAATTGCGATGCGGCTTCCAAACCCTTCGCCTTCAACATCTGAGCAGCATCTTTCTTGCCCAGGGTCGTAGCGATCAGAGCATTCCAATCGATGAATCGTGCGTGCTCAGCGAACGAAATTTTTCCATCTTGGTCTCGATCGATGGCAGAAAACGATTTGCCCAGCACCGTAACTTCAGCAGGAACCAACTCGCCGTCGCCATTGGTGTCAAAACTTCGAAACTGGGCCTGTTGTTGAGCTTGCAGTTTCGCAGCCTCAATGCCGATCGCTTTTCCGTTTCGGTCCAGTTTGTCCGCGGAAACGCGAATCGCCCGTCCGTTCACTTCAATCACAGCAAGCTGGCGTGGGAGGGTTGATTCAGCCCAAAGATGAGCCGATGCAATGCCCTGGGCGCGAGGCAATTGAACCTGGCTCTGCCAAGCCACTTCCAGCCCAAGATTTCGGGCCTCATCAGTGGATAGTTGAGCCGATGCCGAAAATCCGGTGGCAAGCCAAGCAGCAGTCGTCGTCAGCGCGGCAAGCAGTCGCATAAGTCTCCTCCGAGACATCCGAAAGGATTTTTGAAAAGTAGGTTTCTGCGGTACCAGTACAGTATACTCACGCCTGGCCTAAGAACGAAACAATTCACCGTAGGATGGGACCTTTTGTCCCGTCCGTACCTTGTTTTTGAATTTTTAATACAAGATAACGCTCGGGACAAACGGTCTCTGGCTGCGGTTCGGGTGGCACGCTCTGAGGCTTTGCGAAGGGCGTGGCAAAATTCGCTCAAACTAGGCCCTTAGCAAGGCCTCAGCGCGTGACACCCAAGAACTTAAAGTTGGTTGAAAGCTCAGGCTAGAATTCCACCTTACGGTACCCAGGCTGGACGCCTAGGCTACGGCCAATTAATTTTCGCAACGGGACTTGTTTAAATTACTTTCTCCCCATATTGTTTTACAGGTAGCCATTTAACGATTTTGAGGAAAACATGTCCACAGCTCACCCCCCCCAACAGACGGAGCACTTGCGGCCGATCGATCAGGCGGTGATGGATCTATTGCGCCAGCAACAGGGGCTTACCGTTCATGAACTCATCGATCGACTTGACGTTACCGCTACAGCAGTACGTCAGCGATTGGAGCGGCTTGAACAAGTTGGACTGATTGAAAAACGCAAAGAGGGTGTTGGACGCGGTCGACCGCAGTTTCGATATTTTCTCAGCCCGGTTGGATTGCGGTACGCCTCGGCCAGTTACGCTGACTTAGCGCTGGCTTTGTGGGGTGAAATTATGGATCTACCCAATCCGCAGCAGCGAGGCCGAATCCTCCGCCGCGTGGCCAAACGCATGGGCGACGGATTGAAGCTGAATTTACCTGAAAATGCGACGTTGAACGAACGCATGGAAGCGATGGCGACAGAACTTGGCAAGCGAAAAATTCCGGCTTTTGTAAATGAAGACGGGGCGCTGCCCGTTTTGCAAGTCCACGCGTGCCCTTATCCAGAATTGTCTGAGCAGGAAGGCAACCGGCAACTTTGCGAAATGGAACAAGAAATGTTAAGCGAAGCGATGGGCCACGCGATGCAATTGGACTGCTGTCGATTGGACGGACACAATTTGTGTCAATTCCGTGCCCTACCTACACCTGAACCCACTTTATAAATCACATTTATTTCGGACTGAATTAGAGAAGCGATAACAGATGACTCACGTACTAAAGATCGAGAACTTGCACGTATCCGTCGATGGCAAGCCAATTCTTCGTGGCGTTAACCTCGAGATGAAACACGGCGAAACGCACGCACTCATGGGACCAAACGGTTCAGGCAAGAGTACTCTTGGCTTGGTGATTGCCGGCCATCCGGGCTATGAAGTCACCGAAGGTTCAATCACTCTCGATGGCGTCAACCTGCTTGAAATGGAAGCGGACGGACGCGCTCGTGCTGGAATCTTCATGGCTTTCCAACGGCCTGTTAGCGTGCCCGGTGTGAAAATGGCTGACTTCCTTCGCCATGCAACGACCAACGTTCGACGACCAGATCGCAAGGAAGGGGAAGAACTGATCCCGATGCGCGAGTTTCGAACTGAATTGCGTTCGAAAATGGAACAGCTGAAAATGGACCCCGAGTTCGCTCGACGTTATGTCAACGAAGGATTTTCGGGTGGAGAGATGAAGCGAGCCGAAATTCTGCAGCTTGCGATGTTGCAGCCAAAGTTTGCGATCCTCGACGAAACCGACAGCGGCCTGGATGCTGACGCAGTTCGTTTAGCAAGCGCAAGTATCGCTGAGATTGGTCGCGAAAAGATGGGCCTACTGATCATCACTCACCATGACAAGTTGCTCGAACACAATCCGCCGCAATACACCCACGTGATGCTCGGTGGCCGAATTGTTGAAACCGGTGGAGCCGAGTTAGCGCGTGAACTTTACTCCGGCGGTTACGAACGCATTCGCAACACTTACCCAGACGCCGAAGCCGCAAACCAACAAATGTTAAGCGAAGAAGCTGCTGAAGTCGCAACCGCTTAAAGCCGTGAGGCCTTCGCTCGTAAAACATAAAAAATCGTTCATTCGAAAGTACTAAAGATATGTCAACTGACCTCGCCCTCGAATCGCCAGACGCCATCGGCGAAATTAACAAATACAACTTCCGCACCGAAAGCACGGCTGTCTTCAAGGCTCGCAAAGGTATCGATAGCGATATCGTTCGCCAGATCTCTGAGATGAAGAACGAACCCGCTTGGATGCTCGATTTCCGGCTCAAGTCGCTGGACATTTTCAATTCCAAGCCGATGCCGAATTGGGGCGGTGACATCGGTGTCAATTTCCAAGACATCTACTACTACCTCAAGCCGACCAACCAGCAGGGGCGTACCTGGGACGACGTTCCTCAAGAGATTAAGGACACGTTCGATAAGCTCGGCATTCCCGAAGCGGAACGCAAGTTCTTGTCCGGCGTTAAAGCTCAATTCGAAAGCGAAGTGGTCTACGGTTCGCTCAAAGAAGACCTTGCCAAACAAGGTGTGATCTTTTCTGATACGGACACTGCCGTTCGTGAATATCCTGACTTGGTCCGCGAGTATTTTGGAAAGATCATTCCTCCGACCGACAATAAATTTGCCGCTCTTAACTCAGCGGTTTGGTCAGGCGGGTCGTTCATTTACGTCCCTAAAGGCGTGAAGATCGAGTTCCCACTGCAAGCATATTTCCGCATCAATGCTGAAAACATGGGACAGTTCGAACGCACGTTGATCATCGTCGACGAAGGCGCTTCGGTTCACTATGTTGAAGGCTGCACCGCTCCGATGTACAGCAGCGAAAGCCTTCACTCGGCTGTAGTTGAAATCATTTGCAAACGCGGTAGCCGCTGTCGTTACACAACGATTCAAAACTGGGCCAACAACATTTACAACTTGGTCACCAAGCGCGCGATGGCTTACGGCGATGCAACTATGGAATGGGTCGACGGCAACCTGGGCAGCAAGCTGACCATGAAGTACCCAGCCGTTTACATGATGGAACCGGGAGCTCGCGGTGAGATCCTTTCGATCGCTTTCTCCAGCAAAGGTCAACATCAAGACGCCGGCGCGAAGCTCGTTCACTGTGCTCCGCACACAACCGGACAAATCATCAGCAAGTCGATCAGCAAGAACGGTGGCCGAAGCAGTTATCGCGGGTTGGTTCGTGTTGAAAAAGGTGCCAAGCATAGCAAGTGCAATGTGGTTTGCGATGCTTTGATCCTCGATCCACAAAGCCGTAGCGATACCTATCCGTACATCGAGATCCTCGAACAAGATGTAAGCGTCGGTCACGAAGCCAGCGTCTCGCGCATCGGCGAAGAGCAACTGTTTTATCTGATGAGTCGCGGGATGAACGAAGCTGAAGCAAGCACGATGATTGTTAACGGATTCATCGAGCCGCTCGTTAAAGAACTGCCGATGGAATACGCCGTCGAAATGAACCGCTTGATCCAACTTCAGATGGAAGGCTCAGTAGGTTAGTAGGTTAGTAGGTTTGGTTTATCGACTTCAAAGGCCGTGTGCCACTGGCCTTGCCAGTGAACCGGAGCAGGCGATTTTACTTACAGTTACTCACGCCAACGCCCAAACGGTAAGCGTGATAGCCGCCGGAGTTTAAAGCATGCGAACCGCAACACGTTCCAAACACAGGTACGTCCAAGGCAATTACTGTGTCATAAACGCGATGCGTTGCAACGTCAACAACTTCGGCCACTATTGTACAAATCGTCAACGCTTCGGACTGACATGATTAACTCGAACTTATCTGCTTCGATCCGCTGGCAAACCAGTGGCACACAAATCCGGATAGCACCAACCGGCTAATAAAAACAACATAACATTGACTCAAAACACACTCCTTCATAATTCCATAGATCACTTAACAGCATGCCCTCAACTCCATCGTTAATTCCCACCGATACACAGCACGCTTTCGATGCCGCTGGTTACGAAGCATTCAAAGCCAATCTGTCGGAACCCGCTTGGCTGACACAGCGTCGCGACGCTGCTTGGCAACAGTTCGAACAGACCGCTTGGCCGGATCGTAAGCAAGAAGATTGGATGCGCAGTGACTTGCGTGGATTCAAACTGAACCGCTATCAATTTCCCCGAAGCGCAGGATCGGTCAGCGGTTCCCTTGCTGACCATCACGTGCCCAAGTACTTGAGCGAAGGTGTCGAACTCGCCGGTCAGCTCGAGACACTCGACGGAGCGGTGGTCAACGAAAAACTTAGCGATCGCTGGGCGCAAAAGGGAGTTCTCTTCGGTGACCTCGGACGCATCGCTGCCGAGCATCCCGAGATAGTGGAACGGTATCTGTTTTCAGTTGTCGATCCGGCTCAAGATCGCTTTGCGGCCTTGCACGCAGCCAGCTTCTCCGGCGGGCATTTTCTATATGTCCCTCGTGGCGTTTGCGTCGACCAGCCGTTGCACGTCGCGTCAGGCCTGACCGATGGCGGCACCGATACTGGTCATACCCTGATCGTGATCGAAGAGGGTGCCGAAGCGACTTTCCTGTATGAAGCCAACAGCAGTCAAGACGCGTCGGATGGATTGCACTTAGGCAGCGTCGAGATCATCGTGCGTCCTGGTGGGCACCTGCGTTACGTAAACCTGCAAGACTGGTCACGCGGCGTATGGCACTTCGCGCATCAACGCGCTACGGTTGACCGCGACGCCAATATCCAGTGGACCATCGCAGCTATCGGCAGTCGCTTTTCGCAAGTCAGTCAACGCGTCTCGCTCGTTGGCAAGGGAGCCACCAGCCAAGTTAACGGAGTACTTTTCACGCAAGAACATCAACAGTTGACTTACAACACGCTCCAACATCATCAGGCCGCATCTTGCCGCAGCGATTTCCTTTACAAAGCCGCTTTGCAAGACAAATCACGGACCGTTTGGCGTGGCATGATCCAAGTCGATAAAGCTGCCCAAAAGACCGACGGCTATCAACGCAACGACAACCTGCTGCTCAGCGATCAGGCTCGAGCCGACTCGATTCCAGGTCTTGAGATCCTCGCTGATGATGTTCGCTGCACCCATGGCAGCACCTCTGGTAAGGTCGACGAAGAGTTGATCTTTTATGCCCAGAGCCGTGGTTTCACTCGTAAAGAAGCGGTGCGAATGATCGTCACTGGATTCTTCCAGCAGATCTTTGATCGCATTAATATCGAAAGTGTTCGCGAAGCCCTCGGCCAATCGATTGCAAGGCAAGTCCGCGAATACCGATAATCACAGTCGGGTGTGCCACTGGCTATGCCAGTGAACCGAAGTAAGTGAGTTTGCGTGCCACGTACTTACTCCAATGCCAGCCGACTGGCCGTGAAAGTTGCCGAAGTTTCACTGCAAACGAGCTATTCACCGTTCCAAACATACCGCATCGTAGCGGCGAAAATGCGTTGTAGGCGCCGCGATTTGCAGAGTTTATTACTCCGTCGCCTTTAGTGCATACGGTCTGGGTATCGGCATGCAATCATTAAACCGAACTTATTCGCTTTGATACACTGGCAAGCCAGTGACACACAAATACACAACCTTTTCTTTCCAACCTTGAACTGAACCTATGTCTGACTTCATCCCAGCCTGCAAAACGACAGATATCCCGCCTGATGGCAAATTGAGCCTTGAGGTGGACGATCGTTTTGTTGTCATTGCTTTCATCGACGGCGAATATTACTGTATCGATGATGTTTGCACTCATGACGGCGGCACGCTTGGCGATGGCGAGATCGATGGCCACTGTTTAGTTTGTCCGCGCCACGGTGCAAAATTTGATGTCCGCAACGGCGATGCGGTGACTATGCCCGCGACCGAACCTACAGCTAGCTACGAAGTGCGTGTCGACGGCGACCAGATCTCGGTTCGGCTCTCGTAGCGTTTTAGTAGCTTGGGACCATTTGTCCCGAGCGTTTTTTGTATTTAAAACTCAATAAAGCAAAAGAATCCGGACGGGACAAATGGTCCCATCCTACTGAAGAATGTTGATCTTCGGCTTCTCTTGCTCGGGTGGTTTCTCAGCTGGCTTCTCGTTTGGTTTAACTGGATCGGGTGTCTTAGGGCCAGTCTGCACCGAGGGTTTGACGATTGCAGGACGTGATTCGGTCGCATCACCGCTGAACGAATCGCTTAGTTTGGCGCCCATTACCAATGCAAGAATCAGGGTGATCGCGAGGTACAGCAAGTAATGCAGCGCGCCTTGCACGAACTCTAACTCAAGAGCCCCCACTGAGACAAAAGTGCCGATGACAATCATCACCGGAATCGTAAACAGCATGAAACTGCCAGGCACATCCGCGACGGATTTCTCTCCGGTCAAATACATGGGCACAAACGCAAACAATAGCCAACATCCAGCAAAAGCTAATGCGCAAATCCCGCATCGTACAAGCAACTCACGGCCGCTATAGCCATCGAGTTCATCGTCGCGCAAGAACCAGTAACCGACAAAAACCAGCGGCGGTGCGAGTAACATAGCACCGATGACCAGAAGCGCTGTGGGAGGTGCTTCGCCGGTTAGTCGAATGCCCAAAGCGAGTCCGAAGACAACGAAGGTTGCGATCCCTGCGCCGAGCATCACGGGCATGCTCAGTGCGACTTCTTTACGACGAATCGGCTTGAGCACGGCTTTGCCCGCCGAGTCCTTCGGGCCGCTCTGCTCGGGCGCGTGAATGACGACTTCGTCGGACTTCTCTGGAATCTTGATCACTTTGCGGCAGCTGGGGCACGGACCACTCTTGCCGGCAAACTTATCGTTGACCGTAAATCGTTTAAGGCATCCAGGACAAGTAACTTGAATTGGCATAAAATAAATCGATGAGAGTGATGCCGTGACCGACGCTGTTAGTGTCGGCCACAAAATGTGACTGCAAATGGATTAGGTACAACAGGCTTAGATGCTAGCAGCGTCTGCCATGGGTAGACAACGCTGTGAAGCAGCGTGGCGAGCAAATGTAGCTGGTTTCGTGAGAAAACGGGACGCACCGGTAACCTTTCTAATGCGTCCGGTTTCTCACGAAACCAGCTACCTTACTAAGAAAAATGCTTCATAGCTTTGAATTCCACGGTTGCTTTAGATTCTAGCATACTCCATGCGAACAGACTTTATAGAAAAAACGCTTCATGCACGCTACCGGTAGCCCCTTAAATCTCGGTCCGACTCCGCCGCTGCACGTCGTTCTGTACCAGCCCGAGATTCCGCAAAACACCGGCAATATTGGACGAACTTGCGTTGCCTTGGGCGCCAAACTTTGGATCGTTCGACCTGCCGGGTTCCGATTGGACGCTTCGCAGCTCAAGCGCGCCGGATTGGATTACTGGCAACATTTAAGCTGGGAAACGGTCGACAACTGGGAACAACTTCGCAGCGCACTTCCTGATACACGAATGTGGTTGTTGACGAAATTCGCCGAGCGATCGTTTCACACTGCTCAGTTCGCGCTAGGCGATGCGTTGGTATTCGGTCGCGAGACTAGCGGATTGCCGGATAGTTTGCGGAGCGAGTATGCTGACCAGCTGCTGTCGATCCCGATGCCCGGGCCAGTGCGAAGCCTCAATCTCGCAACCGCCGCCGGAATCGTCATGTACTCAGCCGCCCAACAAATCGGCTTGCTTACCTAAGTTTCGCTGCCGTCTCTAGTGACGAAGTGATATACCAAAACTGAGGAAGTGACCGTCGAGAATATTATCTACGCTCGACCCGGGAACGGCACCAAAGCCAGGAGCGTACAAAGGACCGGAACGAGTGTTCTCAAACATGTAGCTGTATGCGACATGGCAGGACGTTGATTCCGATATTCCAAGCGAAGCACCTGTGCTGATCATATGTTGGTAGATAAGCGGCGATGCGACGTTGAAGAATGACTCCTGGTTGGAGATCGGATTCTGGTTAAATGTATAACCACTTCTAAGACTGATCCGATCGTTCCACTGATATTGAGCCCCGAGCGCAGTGGCAAAAATCGAATCCCAGCCCAATCCTTGAAGACTACCGGTACTATTAAAGGATGCTGGGTCGCCAAGTCCATTGGTATTGGTGTAATCAAAATATCGAACGTCGAGTGCAAACAGCCAGCGTTCAAATCCGGTGTAAGCCGTTCCAACGGATAAGATAAGCGGCAGGTCAATATCGGCGCTCAACGCACGAGGATTGCCCGCGGCATCTGTTCCATAGAATTCAAAAGTCTCCATCCACGTTGGACTCTTGAAGGATATCCCGTGTTGCCAACTTTCGTTCGGCTTGTAGAACGCACCAACTTGAAATCCCGCGCCCCAGTGATAGCGTGTAGCACGGCCCGAGGGATACATCCCGTTGGAATTACGATCGTTGAACACAAACGGTTCAACTCCTAATTGTCCTGTCGTAATGGTTGGGCCAACGGCAACGGAGACGGTATCGGTCAGTTGAAGCGCTAAAACAGGCGCCAGTTGCATGAACGACGCCTCGGACGAAACACGCCCTAAGCCGATTGGCTGGGGAGCCAAAATGGGATTCGTCGGATCTGCGTTCAGATTCGTCTTAAACCCAGCCACACCGTTGACGCCCAGTCCAATAGTAAGGTTAGGATTCTGACACTTGTGAACCCAGCCAACATTGGGAATAGGGAAGACGCCGGCCTCGCCTTGGGTTTCTCCCTGAAAAGGTCCAAAGCTTGAACGAACTGTATGATTTGCGAACAACAGGTCGAGCCCCATTTCCATCTCATTGGATGGCAACTGGGTAATCGTCGCCGGGTTCCAATAGATGGCCCCCAATGCATCGATCGGCGCCGCGGTCGCCGCCCCACCCATACTTCGATTCACAGGCCCCGCTGCTGATACGATGACACCTTGAGCACGAACGTGCTGGCTGTTGAGGAGTATCAAAATCAAACTAGCGAGTAAGAAAATTTTTTTCTGCATTATGAAAGCTCCGCTGGTTAACGCTTCAAACATTTCCATCGGTTCTTTTCTCCGCTCGCCGACTGATCGAAGATAGATTGGCGGCGAACCGCCCTATCAAGAAGGCAGAGTCTTCCTAAACGGAACAATGTCCCAGATTTCTAAAGTGAGTAGAGGCGTTAGGCCACCCGCGACAGACCGGCTCAGTCGAACTAGAATAGACGTTTGCGGTGTAAACTGAGTATTTTGAGGTGGGGCTGTCGATGAGTGTTTTTGGCAAGTTTGGCTCGGTCGTTTTTGTGATCGCAGCGGTCGGTTTAAGTGCTTTTTCGCTGGCTGACGATTCGAAATCGAAACACGTTGGCATTTCGTTAACGAAACCGGAAAGTGGTCCGTCGGTTCAAGTCGATGGTGGCTTCATGATTCCGTACACGTTGACAGTACCCGGCAGCGATGTGACGGTGGAGATGATCCCGGTTCCGGGAGGCATTGTCACCATGGGTAGCCCTCAAGATGAAGCTGGGCACCGGACTGATGAAGGCCCGCAGATCAAAGTAACCATCGGCCCGATGTGGATCGCAAAGTGCGAAACAACCTGGAAAGAATACAAGTTGTACATGTCGATGTATCGGCTTTTTAAATCGCTGGCAAATTCTGGATTGCGTAAGGCCAATTCGACCAATGCTGCAGATGCGGTCACTGCCCCAACTGAATTGTACGACCGGACGTTTACCTTCGAGTTTGGGGAAGAGGACAACCTGCCAGCGACAACTATGACTCAGTTTTCCGCCAAGCAGTACACAAAGTGGCTGAGTAAATTGACGGGACATCAATATCGCTTGCCGACTGAAGCCGAATGGGAATACGCTTGTCGCGCCGGGTCCGAAGGCCCTTACTCTTTCGGGAAGGACGCTAGTGAAATAGACGAGTATGCTTGGCACGCGGGTAACTCAGATGCAGTTCCGCATAACGTCGGGCAAAAGAAGCCGAACAAGTTTGGCTTGTATGATATGCACGGCAACGTCATGGAGTGGACGATTAATGGCTATTCACCGGAAGGCTACAAGTATGCGGCCGATAAGAAGCAACCGATGAGTATTCTCGAGTCGGTGTTTTGGCCTGACTCGGCAGAAAACCGAGTTGTTCGCGGTGGTAGTTTCCAAGATGATGCTTTGTTGCTTCGCAGTGCGGCGAAGGTCGCTTCGCTAGATGAAGAGTGGAAATCGGAAGACCCTAACGTACCGCTCAGCCCATGGTGGTACACTAGCGACCCAGCCCGCGGCGTTGGATTTCGAGTCTTCCGACCCTATCAAGCCCTTGGAGACGAGGATATGAAGAAATTTTGGGAAACCGATCACGAATATATAGAAATGGATGTTCGCGGCCGATTGGATGAAGGGCGCGGCGTCAGTACAGTAGTCGACCAAGAGTTGGCGAAAGATATCGAAAAATCGAGATAGTTTTTGCTCCCGGCGGCAGTTCGAACAAGGAAGGTTTGTAAGTGGAAAACTCGACTAGTCGCGAGCCAAAATTGAATGAAGATACGGAACTCGATGATCTTCGTTGGGGAACGCTCAGCGATTGGGCTCAACTGGTTCGACTGCCCAACTCCTTCACTCTCATTTCAGATACAACTGCGGCGTCTCTGATTGTCGGCAGTTACCTTATGCCGATCCCGGCGTTCGTGTTGACGTTGCTTGCGTCCTTCTGCGCTTACTGGGCCGGGATGATTTTGAATGATGTGGTGGACATCGAGGAAGATCGAATTGCAAGGCCCACCCGACCGCTGCCAGCTGGACGCATATCACCTGTGATTGCAGGGCATGTAGCTAACGGGATGCTGCTCATCGGACCGCTGTTGATCTTAATCGCGACCACAGTGTACACATCGCAAAAGCTGTGGATGGGAGCCGCTTTTGCGTCCGCCGTTTTGTTGTCACTGACCGTCCGTAGTTATAACTCGGCGTTGAAACATACTTTTGTTGGTCCGGTGTTGATGGGGCTGTGCCGGTCGTTGAACATTCTGATGGCGGGTTGTTGCATGTTATCAGTAGTTCAATCTGAAGTAGCGCCGATCGCACTTGTTTGGTATGCAGCAGCCATTGGCGTGTACATCCTGGGAGTGACCGTGTATGCCAAGCGAGAAGAATCCGATAGTCAAGTTGGCATGCTAACCCTAGGTTTAATCTTCGAAGTCGCTGGTTTGGTGTTGCTAGCCGGGTTTCCCCTATGGTCGCAAACAGAGCATGCTTGGCAGCTCGATCCAAGACTAACTTATCCCCTGTTGATGGGACTGATTGGATTCACCGTAGTTCAACGTGGAATGTTAGGCGTTAATCATCCTGTGCCTAGGAAAGTGCAGCTTGCGGTGAGGCATGCGATTTTGACTTTGATTTTGATCGACGCGGCGGTTGCGGCTATGTGGGCTGGGCCTTGGTTCGGCGGAGCGGTCGCGTTGATGTTGATGCCCGCCCTCGTGAGTGCATTGCGATTCCGCAGCACTTAGTGCTTCCACACAATTTAATTTTGGGATCAACATCAGTGAGCCGACGGCGCTAGCTAGCCGCGGGTGAATGAAGTGGTTGTCGTGCATGATTAAAGGTTTGTCCAACGTTAAACTGTCGACCCGCAAATCGTTTGGCTTAGATTGTTGATAGGTCACGTCGAGTCAAGTGCTTCGTTCACCAGCGGCTAGCGCCGACGGCTCACATCCGCGACCCCAAATTTAAAGTTGGACAAAGCACCAGCTACATTTTTCAACCTTTGGACCCGTCCATGTACCTTGGCTATCACGCTTACAGCTTGGTTGATCATAATCTACCTGACGCAGTTGGATTGCTGAGCGATCTGGGATTCGGTGGGATCGTTCTCCCGTTATCGAGCAGCCGCTTTCATCCTAAACTACTTCAAGGCGGAGTGCTTACTCAGTTCGTCGCAGAACTCGACGCGGCTCGATCGACTCGCAACGCCCAGTTTGTTATCGATGCAACGGGGCCATTCTTGTTGAGCTCTGTGAATGCTACACCCATCACGTTGCTCGATGCGGATGAAGCGAGTTGGGAGCATGGGCTGGGCTTGCTGCGGTGGGCTTTTGAAATCGCCAAACAACTTGGAAGCGGGCCGGTATTTGTTCGAACTGGACCATGGGTTGAGAACCGAACGGTGGAAGAGGGGCTGGAGCAGTTGCATCGCCGATTGGAAGAGATCGTTCCGCTGGCCGCTCGAGTTGATGTAACGATCGGTATTCGCCCTGTCTCTGGAGATTTCATTGCGACCATTGCAGGCTTTGAACGGTTGTTGCAGTGGTACGATTCTCCGCATCTGGCTGTCGTCGCGGATACGTCGACGATGTTTTCGCAGATGGAATTGCCGCTATCAAGTTGCTTAGCAAGGGTCGTTGATCGACTGTGTGCTGTGATCCTGCGTGAGCCTTCAGTCCGCGGGCCGTCGGTCGACTGGATCGATCAAGGGTCAGTTAGTCCGCAAGCGGTCGTTGAATGCTTGCAAGAGCTCGACTACGCCGGCGGCTTGTTCGTCGACAGCTTGCCGAGTGGTCCACTGGCCGTCGATACCGCAAGGCTGATCAGTCAACGCATGCTCCCCTGGATTTAATTCGTAGCCTAGGCATCCTGCCTGGGGAGCAGTTCCGATTTCCAGGCAGGATGCCTAGGCTAGTGTCTGTCCGGAAATTGGGTTGGAGCGGAATTTGTGGCTAAAAATTGGTTGAAACTGGGTCGAAGTTTTTCGACGCAGGGACAGCGTAACGCGATTCTGTGGTGTAGACAAGCGTTTTTTCGCGATACGCGCAGAC
>JANODD010000194.1:0-32584 GCA_031412515.1 Planctomycetia bacterium
ATGGTTACATGACCCATTTTGCGGAAAGGCTTGGTATATTTTTTTCCATATAAATTTCAAAAATTTGCCCGACACTCAACCCTAAAATTAATGCGAACAACGCACACTCGCGATTCAACTCGATTCGCACTCGCCAGGACACGCACACTGAATGCCTTCAATTCCAGACTGCGTCAGATTCATTCTCTGCATCCGATCATAGCGGGGCTGGCTGCAAACAGGACACAGCCCTCGAAGCCGATGCCAATCCCAGAGATCGGCCGTAATGACCATCGTTGATTTGCCGACGCTTTCACTAAGCACTTGCTCGAGCGATGAAGTTAGTGGCGGTTCAAACTCACCTTTTTGTTGCAATTGTTCCATAGCGCCGTTACCGCCCCGAACAGGAATGACGCTGACGTGCCGCGCACCCCAGTTTCGAGCCGCATCGATGGATGCAAGACACCATTCGATGGCCGCCGACTCGCTTAGTCCCGGCGGTCTTAGAAGTACAAACAGTCTCGCATCGACTCCCATACGGATCAGTTGCTCAGTGGCTCGTCGCACATCGTCCACTGACATTTGCTTGTTGAGACTGCGTAGCGCTGTTGGTTCGATTGTCTCCAGTCCCATGGCAACTTCCAAGCGACCATTCAACAGCTTTGCAAAGTCAGCGATCTTTGTTGATGTCAGTAGTGGATGGTTTTCGACGATGACTCGATCAAAGTCTTTGACTAGATTCGCAATCGCTGGAAGGTCGCTGGTTGGAACGTTGTAAGGCGCGAAAAAGTTGCTGGCGTTGTAGAGTTTGAGCCAACGAAGGCGCGACGGATTAATGAGGTCAATGGCCGACTTTCGAGCTTCCAAAATCTGCTTGGGTATGTTGCCCACTGGTGTAGGCCCAAGGTGCGTTGTCTTCCAAAGATCGCACATCGTACATCGAAAACTGCATTCGCTACCTCGCAGAAGAATAGTTGTGACATTTGCGAGCGTGCCGTTGCGGTCGGCAGCTTCAACTTCATGGAGCACATCAACTGGAATTGTACTTGGTTGCGGCCGCACAAGAGCGGGCCGCAGCGCTACGATCTGTTCCGTTGAAAGTGACATACGACTTTCGTGGCGAGTGCGTGGCTTGGGACCATTTGTCCCGAGCGATCTAATTTTGCATCGAGCGGCGGCGCAATTCAAAAAAACATTAACACAAAACGGACGGGACAGGAGTCCCATCCTACGCAATTACTTACCGGCCCAGTAGTCAACAACGAGTGCTTTATCGAGATGAGGCTTGAGCACTTCGACAAAGGCGCTATGAGCCGGATGTGGCAAATAGGCTTCGCGATCCTTTTCGCTTTTGAAGGTGATGAAGAAGCAATGTGTAAATCCGTCGGCTAGTCCTTCAGGACTGTTGTTGGTCCCAAATTCAAACTCGGCAACTGCTGGGATTTTGCTTGGCAGTTCACGAAAAGCGTTGACAACTTTTTTTATATCTGCTTCCGACGCAGCATCCTTGAACTTGAACATGACCACATGCCGAAGCAACTTTGGCTCCTCCGTTTTTGCCGACGCTAGCGGCCCTTGACTCATCGCCACAAATAACCCTCCTGCGAGAAACGCACCCGCACAAAAACCGAAAAAACCACGCATTCCAGGACAGCAATTCATATGAGCCTCCACGATCGATTTTGCAAGCAAATGTTAAGCGGTTGAATAGTCAAAGGCCATTGTAACTCATTTGTAAAATCCCGGAACTTTATCTGCTAGCAGAGACAACATTTCGGTAAAAGCGTTGAGCGGCTTACAGGGGCGGACTATAATTTGGTGTCAACAACGTTAGGATCGAACATCATCCTCTCTCCTCAACTCTATCCTATTTGAAGACCGCTATGCACTCCTCACTTCGCATGATGCCCAGCATTATGCTGATCTTGGTTATTGTGTTGAAGTCTGCCGCACAACCGCCCGATGTCGTGCGTTGGAACGGCCCGACCGCTAACACTCAAACTCAGGGCTTCAACAAGGGTGACCCATTGAAGCTTACATGGGGTTTTGCTGCGCTAGGAACGCAAATAAACGACTCCGCATTCACAGGCTTTGCCAATTCACCCAACGCTTTGCAAACGCGACTCAACGGGATCTACGGCAGTCAGGCGACTTGGCAACCGCTGTTTCAGTCTGCTTTTGATCGCTGGAGCGCGGTAAGCGGCCTGTCGTTCCAGTTGGAATCCGCCGACGATGGAGCGCCCTATTTTGTTGGTGGGGCTAATTCGCCGGCTGGAGCTCTAGGTGTTCGTGCGGACATTCGAATTGGCGGCAAGCCACTGGATGGAAACGCTGGAGTCCTTGCATACAACTACTTCCCTAATATCGGCGATATGGTAATTGACACGGCTGACGGTTTATTCGACAACACCGCGTCAAATTCTTCAATCCTTCGATTCGTAATAGCGCATGAGTTGGGGCATGGTTTTGGGTGTTCGCATTTGGTGTCTTCGGATCAACCCTTCCTGATGGAGCCTTTTTTGCAGTCTGGATTTGATGGGCCTGCTTACCATGATATTCTTGTCGCGCAGAGCGGATACGGTGACGCGCTGGAGAAAAGCAATAATGGACTCGGTAACGATGTTGCTGGAAATGCGACTAGTCTCGGGACAATCGTGCTTGGAGGGAATGTGTCGATAGGCAACGACGCTCGCAACCTTTCTACGAATGCGAGCACGACAGATTTTGTTAGCATCGATAACGACACGGACACTGACTTCTTCAGTTTCAAGGTCGATTCTGCCGGGTTGGTCAACATTGCTTTGGACCCGCTGGGCTTTACTTACAATGCTGGTCCGGAAAATGGTCCACAGATTAGTTTTGACACCAGGCAAAGGAGCGATCTGCGGTTCTCGCTTTTTGGCACCGATGGCATTTCGCTGCTTGCAAGCGTCAATACATTCGGACTTGGCTTGACGGAATCTCTAACTGGTTTCAATCTGAGTTCTGCCGGCACTTACTTTGTGCGAGTTCAAGGAACCGGCAATCCCGATGCAAGCACGCTTGATACGCAGTTTTACGGGTTAAACGTTGGCTTTATTACGGCCGTTCCCGAACCTACTTCGCTTGCGCTGTTAGCACTGATCGGTGGCGCTGCTTGCTGCCATCGTGCCCATCGCAAACGCCAGCCCGCTCAATCTAACGGCACAGAATCGATTGTTTCATAGACCATCCGATTGCGTTCACGTATGCTCGCTATCAAGTGAACATCGCTAACATCGAAAGCCGCAAAGTCTGTTTCACTATCGCGAGCCATACGCGCTGCTATCTGCTGTTGATCGGCGCCGCGATTGATTCGCCCGAGAGTCAAATGAGGCGCATAAGCTCGCCCTTCACTGGGCACACCAGAACCCACCAGTGACGTTTCCAAACGATGATTGATTAGCGTTAGAGGTTCGATGCCGTCTTTAAATCCGACCCAAAGTACTCGCGGCGGCTTGTTTTTTGGAAACGCCCCGAGTCCACGGAGGCTTGCCGAAAACGCATCCACACCCATGCAAGCTGCCCGCATCTGATTGCAGATTTCGGGCAGTGTGCGGTTGTCGATATCGCCGATGAACTTTAAAGTCAAATGCAACTGATCAGGCTGAGTCCAACGAACACCATTGAGTTCTCCGGCAAGTTGCTTGATTAGCCGCAACATGACTTCCCGCGCTGGCGAACCAATTTCAATCGCGATGAACGTTCGAGTCGTTTGCATGTTACTCGCCAACCGCTTGCTTCCAGTACTCTGGAACCCCGTGATGCAGGCGTGCACCAACTTGAGTGATGACTTTGTTGCATAAAAAGTTTGCCCCGCGTGCGGACACAATCGGTGAGTAGCCGTGCGTGATTCCGTACATGAAGGCGCCAGCAAACATATCACCCGCACCGGTCAGATCTTTGGGCTGGCAAGCGATGGCGGGTACATGGCCTTCTTCACCTCCGAACCTAACGAACGCACCGTTCGGTCCATCTGTGACAACTGAATTCGGAACCATCGTCGTCAATTTAGCAAAGGCGTCCGTTGAGTTCTTAGTCTGCGTGACTGCAGCCGCTTCGGGAGCGTTGCAGAACAACAGGTCGCTTTGAGCCAGAGCTTCGCGGAACACTTCGCCAAAAACTTCTGGAATGAACGCATCGGAACATGTTAGCGCGATCTTCGTACCGTTCGCCTTCGCAATTCGAATCGCTTCGCGGATCGCCAGTTGCCCGGTTTCCGGATTGGCAAAAACGTATCCTTCGATGAACAACCATTCCGACTTCGCGATGCGACCACTGTCCACATGTTTTGCGGCCAAGTTGCTCGCGACGGCCAAACAAGTTCGCATCGTTCGTTCAGCGTCTGGTGTAATGATCGCCAAACAAGTGCCCGTTGTTTCCCCGACTAGAACGGGATTTCCCATATCGATCTTCAGTTGCTCAAATTCTTCGACATAGTGGAGACCATAACGATCGTCGCCAACGCAGCCGATGAAAGCACTCCGGCCACCGAGCTGCGACATGCCGATGATGGAGTTCGCCACCGAACCGCCACTCACCAGTTTCAGTTCGCGATTTCCCTGAAATTTTGCGAACAGTTGCTCCTGTTCCGACTTGTCGACCAATCGCATCGTTCCGCGTTCGAATCCGAGCGTCTCGAAATCTTTGTCGGAAACTTCAAGGAAAATATCTACGACGGCATTCCCGAGACCGCAAACGTCAAACTCACGCATAAAACCCTCAATTAGTGCCAGCAACTACTGCCTTCGAAGTTCCACTGATTTACGAGTCCGGGATTATTGCTCAGCGGACCGAATTTGGCTAGTCTCTGTGCAAGTGGGGGTATGCATCGTTGCTTGCCAAATTTTGGACGAAAAGTTGGGGATTACGCGATTGAAACTAGTGCTTCAACACAATTTAACTTTGGGGTTAGCCAAAATGTCCAAGGGTGGGACTCGTTCTCCCGTTGGTAGCTTGGGACCATTTAACCCGAGCGTTCTTTGATTTCAATTCAAGACTGGAAGGACAGGACAAATGGTCTCATACTACGTTACCCAAAGTTAAAATGTGCTGAGGCACTAGTTTAGAAGTAAAAGCAGCTTAATCGCAAGCTGGCAGCTTACGAAACGAGATTCGCAAGCTAGAAGCTTACGCCACTTAGAACACGAGCCTATGCTACCTTATCGCCCTCATCCTTTGTTTAGAAACGGCCATCTTCAGACGTTGATGCTGGGGATTTTTTACGGCGACCGACCACCGCATCGAGCTACAGAAATCCGCATTCCGCTATACGATGGTGAGGTTTTGGTCGTGCACGAAGAGCTCGGCGGACCTCTTCCTGATTCGGCACCCACCGCGATTCTGATCCACGGTTTAGGTGGCAATCATCGCAGTCCCTATCTCCAGCGAATCGCCCAGCAGCTCCGTATGGCAGGAGTTCGAACGTGGCGCGTCGACCTGCGGGGCAGCGGGGCTGGGCTGAGCCTTGCTTGGCGGCCTGCTCACGCGGGCTCTAGCAGCGATCTGGCGGCTGTCGTGCGCGAAGCCCAGGATCGCTATCCAAACTCGGCAGTTCGAATTGCGGGATTTTCGCTCGGTGGGAACGTCTTGTTAAAGATGCTTGGCGAGTCCGCCGCTGGCGGTCCACTCAGTGATCGATTGGACATCAGTCGCATTGAATTCGCACTAGCGATAGCGCCACCGATCAACCTTCACGATTGCGCGAATAACATGGATCGTTTCAGTCGTGGAGTTTACACGCGTTACTACCTGAAAGTTCTCGACAAACAAGTTGAAAAACGACGTGAACTTTGGCCGGCTTGGCAAGCCATTGAGCGTCTGCCAAAAGTAAGAACCATTCGACAATTTGATGCTCGCTACACCGCGCCACTAAGTGGTTTTCGCGACACCAATCATTACTACGATGTTGCCAGCGCCGATCAATGGCTACAGTACATCACTACTCCGACCACGATCCTGGTCGACCGCCACGACCCGATCGTCACTGCACACAGCTTCGAGCGGGTTCAAGTTGACAATCTATTCATACACTTTGAGCATACAAGCCACGGAGGACATCTTGGGTATCTCGGCATCGATGATCGCGGAAAGACGATCCGCTGGATGGATCACTATGTCATCAATACGTTGAAATCCGAAAATTTTATACGCAGCAATGTTGTCGGCGCCCCTCAAGTAATTTGACAAGGAAATGATGTGAGCCGACGGCGTTAGCCGCGGGTGAACGGAGTGATAGACCTGGCGCGGTCGATTGACCGACCAATGCGAAACGTTCGCTGTGAAAGCACAATCAATTGGATAGACCTCTATTCACGCACGACTAATACTCCGGTCACCCGCGGCTAACGCCGTCGGCTCACATTAAAATGATTGCTTAATGTGCTGCCCATTCAGGCAGTGTCCGCATTTTTGCAGAGGTACCAGAGTAGAATGGTGAGCTTATCACATGCATTTTTCGCTAATGACATTAGTTCCAACACCTTCAGCTAGACGGCATGCTTATGACCTCTCGTATTTTAGTTTTGGGAATCGCCTTAACCACGTTTGCATCCAACACTTGGGCCCAGCCAGCAAGATCGGGCAAATTATCCTTTGGTTGGGCTACGGAAAGCATCGTTCCGAATCAACCAGTTGCTATAGGCGGCCAGTATTCAACCCGCATTAGCAGCCAAGTGAACGATCCCATTACGGTTACCGCACTCGCAATTGAGACCCGGGATGCGCAAGGGGGCATCGATCAATGCGTCTGGGTTTCCTGCGACCTTTGCGCTGTTCGCAAGCGAACTGTGACCAATGTGCGAAAGTTGGTTGCTGAAGCGGTCAAGGATCTAGATACTTCGAAGATCATTATCTCAGCCACCCATACGCACACCGCCCCTGCGCTGACCGATGCACGAGAGGTCGATCTGCACCCGTATGAGTTTCTAGGGAGTTGGTCCTACCGCATTCCGGCAGACCAAAAGAATGTAATGCATCCGCTTGAGTATCTAGCTTTTCTTGAACGGCAAATCGCGGTCGCCATCGTTCGTGCTTGGCAAGCGAAGCAGCCGGGCGATGCTGGCTCAGCACTTGGTCATGCATCGATCGCAAGAAATCGACGTGCGGTCTACTTCGACGGCACGACCCGAATGTATGGTGACACGCGTGATCCCAATTTCTCGCATCTCGAAGGAACTTCGGATGATTCGATTGATCTGCTTTGTTTATGGCGTGGCGACGAGATCGTTGGCATGGCGATCACCGTCTATTGTCCTTCGCAGGAAGTGGAAGGAGAGACTTATCTTTCGGCAGATTTCTGGTATGACGCACGCGAGCAACTCAGGCAGCGTTTTTCGAAAGACCTTTTTGTGTTGCCGCTTACCGGTGCCAGTGGCGATCAGTCACCGCATGTCCAGGTCGACAAAACGGCCTCTATCCAGATGCTTACCAGGCAGAAATTACAATATCGACAAGAGATAGCTCGACGCTTGGTAAGTGCCGTAGAGGATGTGGTCGAACTGGCCAAGCAGAATCGCAAATCGGAGTTGAATTTCGCTCATCGCGTAGAAGTTATCCCGCTTCCCGTTTGGCAAGTCTCGGAAGAACGCTTCGCCGATTCGACCAATATCTTTGAAGCTGGGAGGGATAAAGTGGATCAATTGGCTAGTCCCGACTACATAAATTGGCGCGTCAATCGGACGATGGTAAATCGTTACAAATTGCAATTGACTGAGCCGAACTATGGAATCGAAGTCCACACGCTTCGATTGGATGAACTAGCTTATTGCACGAACCCCTTTGAACTCTATACGGATTATGGGCTCCGCATGAAAGCTCGCAGTCCGGCGACTCAAACATCGGTGGTTCAATTGACGGCCGACTGTGCGGCTTACTTGCCGACTGAACGGGCGGTACAAGGTGGCGGCTACAGCGGGCGAATCGATGACGGCGTCATTGGCCCCGCTGGCGGTCGTAAGTTGGTTGAAGAGACAGTGCGAATGCTAAAAGGGCTTTGGCCGTGAGATTGTAGAACACTTATAAGCAAAGAAGTCAGGTTCGCTTCTCCAAGTTCATGCGTTTGGACTTTTACTCGAGGCAACAAACGGCAAACCAGAAATCGGTACAATCAAAGCTGTCTGATTAATGTTTGAGAAAGTCCTCAACTGAATGAACAAATGGAATTCCTCGAGCTGTTAATTGTAGTGGCGATGGTCTTCGTGAACGCGGTCTTCGCGGCTTACGAAATCGCACTGGCTTCTGTCTCCCTCGCAAGATTGCAAGTTCTAATCGGCCAGGGGCGAAAGGGCGCCGCAGCCGCCCTGAAGATGAAAGACGAGATCGAAAAGAGTCTCGCGGTGGTACAGCTCGGCATCACTTTGGTCGGATTGATAGCAGGTGCGACAGGCGGCGCTAGCGCTACTGGAGACATTGCGCCCTACTTGCGAAGTCTTGGGATTGCTGGCGTTTGGGCGGATGTGCTTGCAGTAGCTGTCATTGTGTTACCGTTGACTGCCATCACGATTGTGCTCGGCGAGCTTGTTCCAAAACTTTTCGCACTTAGAAACAAAGAATGGGTTTGCCTAACGTTGTCGCCGCTGATGAAGTGGTTTGCGCTAAGTGTCTGGCCAGTTGTTTGGATTCTTGAGAATTCCGCTACAGGACTCATGGACCTAAGCGAGAGACTTTGGAAACCAGGTATCCACGGCGATGCGAGGTCCGAAGCCGCCGAATTGCAGGAACTGCGAGCCATCGTAAGCCTTGCTCGAACGTCACGCCTGATCGGTGCCCGTGAAGAAAACATTATTCTGGGTGCCGCCCGTTTGGCCAGCCGATCGCTCAATGAGATCGTGATCCCGGCTGAGCACATCCGCATGTTGACGATAACGGATTCACTTTCTGACAGCCTGGTTGCGGCACATCTCGACATGCACACGCGGTTTCCAGTTTCAGAAATCAAAGGTGATCCGCAGACAATTATCGGCTATGTGACGTTCAAAGATGTCGTCTCCATGTTGAAGCTCAGCCCCAAAGAACCGACATTGCGAGGCATCGTGCGACAGTTGCCAAACCTGGACGGGCGGCTGACCATCGCGGTGGGAATGGAGAATTTACTTCGCGAACACACTCACATTGCTCTGGTTCGCGTCGGTGAAAAAGTGATTGGAATGATCACTTTGGAAGACATAATTGAAGAGTTAATTGGCGATATTCAGGACGAATATGATCTGTTGCCAATTCACGTCATCCGGTCCGGAAAGGGCTGGGTGGTCGGAGGCGGAGCATCTTTGGCTAGGGTGAAAGAGACGACGGGCATCGATTTACATACCAACTCCGGATCGCACAACCTAAGCGCATGGATTATGGAGCAAATCGGTGGCGTTCCTACCGGTGGTGAAGTGGTCAAGCAAAATGGCTGCCGCGCTCTGGTTCGGAAAGTCCGCCGCCAGCGAGTGCTGGAAGCCTCTCTAAGTTCCGAATCTACGCCCGCAGAGTGAATCGAGGCTCCCATTCGTTCGGTTTTCGCTGAGCACGGCTACTCCGGAAAACTAAATGCGAACTCTTTGCGTGACAAACACTGGCCAAGAATTCCGAACCGCATACTATGTGATTAGACGGCGAGCAGATTGGATTGCGATGTAGCTGGAATTGCGAAATCCGGACAGGCATTGTTCGAACGGTCATCCCGCTCAAGATTCTTGCATTCCAGGCACAGGTTCCCTACCCTGCCATTGTTGCTTTTTCGAAACGCTCGCTTAGCCCGCGACACATGTTTTGATGCGTTGACACAACACGAGAAAGTTTGGCACGCCGGGGCCACACTTTCGCAAGTCCTTTCCTGGCAATAGTTTACACCACCCAGAGAGCTTCCCCTTCCTGTTTTGGTACCACCTGTGCTTTACAAAACCCTCGTCCCGCACAATGACGCTCGAGACAACGAAGCTCGACGAACTTGTGGCAGTAACCGGCTCGATGCTACAGAGAGGGTTAAGATGAAAAAGAACAACCGCAGTCGTGCAAACTTGGATGACAACTTTGACAGTGACTTTGAAAGCATGGACACCGGTGAATTTGACACTGGTAAAGAGTTCGACCGCGACATCGTCGTTACTCGGGACAAGCTTGAAGAAGAAGATGAAATTGCTGAACTCGACAGCGATCTGATTGAAGAAGGTGATCTAGAAGAAATCGCTGAAGAAGTTGAGAGCACAGACGATCCAGTTCGTATGTATCTGATGCAAATGGGACAAATCCCATTGCTCACTCGGCTGGAAGAAGTCGCTTCGGCTAAAGAAATTGAACGCACTCGATCGAAGTACCGCCACTGGATGCTCGCAACCGACTTCATGCTTCAAGGCGCATGCAAATTGCTCGAGCAAGTTCGTGATAGCAAGTTGCGTTTGGATCGCACCATCGAAGTCAGCGTAACCAACGCGGCTGAGAAGAAAGCGATCATGAAGCGGATCGTTCCTAACGTCCACACCCTGAAGCACCTACTGCTTCGCAATCATCATGACTACTTCCTCGCCATCAGTGCTCGGCTTGATCAAGCCACCCGCGCTGCTGCTTGGAAACGTTTGACACGCCGCCGCAACCGAGCTGTTCGTTTGGTCGAAGAAATGAATTTGCGAACCAATCGCTTGGAGCCGCTTTTTGCGAAGCTCGAGAGCATCGAATCACGCATGCGTACACTGAAGATGCAAGTCGAAGTGGCGCGTGAGTCGGGTTATGTCGATGGCCAGTCGCAAGAACAACTGCTCGAAGAACTTCGCTACCTGATGCGAATCACTTACGAAAGCCCGGCTACTCTGCGTCGCCGTGTTGAACGAACCGCTTCACACCGTATCGATTATGATGCTGCCAAACGTGAACTGTCGGCTGGAAACCTTCGCCTAGTAGTTTCGATCGCTAAGAAGTATCGCAATCGCGGCTTGAGCTTCCTGGATCTGATCCAAGAAGGCAACACTGGCCTGATGCGAGCTGTTGACAAGTTCGAATACGAGCGTGGTTTCAAGTTCTCGACTTATGCAACTTGGTGGATTCGACAAGCGATCACTCGTGCAATTGCTGACCAAAGCCGTACGATTCGTGTACCAGTTCACATGATCGACACGATGAGCAAAGTTCGCATGGTGACTCGCCAATTGGTTCAAGAACTCGGACGCGAGCCATCGGTTGAAGAAACTGCCGAACGAGCTGGTTTGTCACTCGACGATGCACGCGTCATCATGAAGATGGCGCGTCAACCATTGTCGCTCGATCAACCTGTCGGCGACCACGAAGATAGCTATTTTGGCGAATTTCTTGAAGATCATCGCGACATCGATCCACTTTACGAAGCTAACCAAGAGTCGCTGAAGTTCCACATCGACGAAGCCATGCAGACTCTGAATTACCGTGAACGCGAAATCCTTCGCCTACGCTACGGCCTGGCTGACGGTTACGCATACACACTAGAAGAAGTTGGTCGTATCTTCTCGGTAACTCGTGAACGCGTCCGCCAAATCGAAAGCAAAGCAGTTCGTAAACTTCAACAACCTTACCGGAACAAGACGCTGATGAGCTTTCTCGACGGTGCTGAACCATCGATGCCTGAATCCACCGAATCGGCCAACACTTAATTCTTTCTGATCCTCTTCTCGCACGAATCAATCAACGTCAGTCAACTGAGTAGCAGCAGTTGACTGACCAAGATTCGACGCGATCAATAAAGCCGAGTTGCACAGTGGGACAACTGTGCAGCTCGGCTTTTTGCATTGGCCAATCTGAATCCCACCCTCTCACTAAACCGGCTTGCGGCGCATGGCGCTAAAAAGGCGGCGGATCGGTAAGGTGATGATTCCAAAAACAGTGTTGATCGAACGTGCAACAATCGCAAACAGACTGCGAAAGACTAGCACAACTGGCTGGAATGTCTTTTTTACTGCCGGGTATTTTTCATAGATCATATGACCGATAAGGATCAGGAAAATTCCGCCGAACTTCACTGGCTTTTGGATATGAAAGTGGGACATCCCGCCCTCTTCGGCTATCGCGTGCTCTTCGTGGATAATTGGGTAACTAAAAACCGGAAGCTCTTGGCGAACATAAGTCTCCCAAAATAACTCCACGCAGAGCAGTGTGCCCACAAAGCCAACGAGCAAAAAGGCGGTGTGCTCAAGCCACGGGTGCTTTTCGAGAAGCTTGATGCAGTAGCCCGCCACCAGTCGCAGCGTAATGATGCCAATCGTTACTCCCAAATAGACCAAGTAAATGTTGGTGCGCGCAAAGGCAACCGCGGCGACAACGTTGTCGAAGCTGAGGCTAAGATCCAGGAAAGCGATCAGTGCGATGGTTTTCGCGAAGCTCGGCGGTTCGCGTTGCTTGTCGGAGTTGTCGTCGTGGTTTTCACTCTCGGCAAAGTGGTCGCACATCAACCAGATCAAATACCCCGCGCCGAGGGCCATCAACCAATAGTTATTGATGATGTAAGAGGCGAGGAATAACGCGAGAATGCGGAAGCCATACGCGCCCGCATAGCCAACTGTCATGGCTACCTTGCGTTTCTTCTCGTCAAGGTGCGACGCCAACGCGGCAATGGCGAGCGCGTTGTCCACTGATAGCAACCCTTCAATCACTATCAACGCCACGACGATTTGGAGCGATGCTAAGGTGAACAGCGATGCAACATTGGACGAAAGTTCCGCTTCAGCTAACAGGTCAAAAATCATGAACTACAAACCTCCGAGGTAATGCCGCAAGCCTCATGGACTGACAGAGGCCAAAATCAAGAGGGCCTTAAATTTCTTATTTCAAGGCGGTCCTAATTTCCACTTGCTACGAAAACGACTTGTAAGCTTCGTTTGCGACCTGAAAATGCAGACTCCTCGCCGTTCTCTAGGCGTATGCTACCCATACTGGCGTAGATTTCAAGGTAGTTGAAGTCTTTCAAGGTGGGTTAACGCTCGGACATTTAGGGCCGTCATGACCCGCTCGTACTGCGAACTGCAGGCCTTTACCGTCTCCGCTTGCTATAGGCAAGCGAATGCCGCGCGTGCTCGATTGTGATGAGGCTGCAACCTTTCGCGATCGGCTGGGAAGGTTATATTGCTGACTCGGAGAAATTGCAGAAAAGTTCACTTGTGAGAGGCTTTTGATGGTTGAGCCAGTTCGCATTGGCAGCGTAAGTTGCGGTGGCGGTGGACCACTGACGATTATTGCTGGACCGTGTGTAATCGAGTCGCGCGACTTGACCCTTTCGATTGCCGAACAACTCAAGGCGATCTGTGGGCGTTTGGGTTTGCCGCTGATTTTTAAGGCCTCGTTCGATAAAGCCAACCGAACTAGCGCTGGCAGTTTTCGCGGATTGGGTATGGACGAAGGTCTAGAAGTGCTGCGATCGGTCGGTCAAACGACAGGTTTGCCGACTGTTACCGATGTTCATTTACCTGACCAAGCGGCTCCGGTGGCGGAAGTCTGTGATTTGTTGCAGATTCCGGCGTTTTTGGCTCGACAGACGGACTTGCTTCTAGCTGCGGCTGCAACTGGAAAACCTGTGCATGTGAAAAAAGGGCAATTTATGGCTCCGGCGGACATGCAATATGTCGTCGAGAAATTGCGGAACGCCCAAGCAGCTGGCATCATGCTGTGCGAACGAGGGACCTTCTTTGGATATGGCCGACTGGTTAATGACATGCAAGCCCTGCCACTGATGCGACAATTTGGCGTGCCAGTCGTCTTCGATGCAACGCATTCGGTGCAGCAACCCGGCGGCTTAGGTGGAGCGACTGGTGGCAATCGGGAAATGATCTGGCCTTTGGCTCGGGCTGCCGTTGCCGCAGGGGTAGATGCCGTTTTCCTGGAAACTCATCCAGATCCGGACAAGTCGCCCAGTGATGGACCGAACATGGTGCCCTTGGCACGCGTAGAAGAGTTGCTGAACCAGTTGCGACAAATTGCTGAGCTGTCTGCTGGTTGGTGAGTAGATTTCGAAACAGTTAGCTTTTTGTGACCTTTGCAGAGAAAAAGAACCGGCAATGCGACCACTGATCGTAGATTATAAAGCTCAAAGTTGGTTGAGTCTGGTTGTTTGTGTCGCGATTACCGTGCTGTCGTTAGCCTGTCAAACGGGATGTCGTCGATCGCAGCGCGGCGATCGTGCGGCAGCGATCGATCAGGCCATTCAGGCCAAGAAGACCAAAAGCGATAACCTCCGCGACGCGATGCGTTATTTGAAGCAATTGACTCCATACACACGAGAAAAGGTTAACAAAGAAGTTCTCGTGCAGCTCAATACGTGGATCGAGAACGTTCCCAAAGAGAACTTTCACTATTCGACCCCAACACTTTACCAGCAGCCGCCTGCCGACTGGGCCAGCCGACCGGAAGTGAGCAACCCCGCGCAGCTAACCTTCGATGCATGGGACGTGGACTATTTGTTCCAATGCAAATTGATGCGCACCCTGGCGGACTGGGTTGTGGCCACTCCACTTCGCGATCGAATGTTCCAGCCCAGCATTGATGCCCTAAAGTCAAAATTAGATGCAAGTGATGCTTCCAAGTTTGAAGAAGCTTATAAGTTATTCGATTGGACAGTCCGTAACATCGCGTTACAGGGGACTGCGACCGATGTTGAAAAACTCGCGATTGATCCTCGTGGCCCGTTACGAGACCCAGCGGTAGGTTGCACGAAATTGCCCTGGGAGACTGTACTGTACTCCCAAGGTGATTTTATCGAACGTGGTCGAGTGTTTGCAGCTCTCGCCCATCAACGTGGCATTGAAACTGTTTGGATTTCCATTAACGGGACATCGACTAGCCCGGGGTACTTGTGGGCTATCGGAGTGCCAATTGGCGGACAACTATATTTGTTTGAATCAAAACTGGGCATGCCAATCATTGACCCAGATACACTTGCCTTTGCAACGTTGAAAGATGCTCGCCAAAACGAGCGAATACTTGCACGGCTCGACTTACCAGGTCAATTCGAATACGCCGTTAATCCCGGCGATCTCGCTTCCGTTGCGCTGCTGATCGATGCCTTGCCAACAAGCTTGAGCGCAAGGATGAAGGTGTTGGAGAAATCGCTGCTTGGCGCCGATCGTATGAGTTTATTTGTCGATAGCGATGCAATAACTGCCTCCATTCGAAAAGCAAATTTTGATGATCCCGTTGTTCTTTGGCATACGCCATTGTTAGCACGAGATTTCGCGGCGCAGATACGCGAAGCGCTTCGAACGCCGTCGCAAGCAGCGGCTCAATACATGAGCGCCTATGGTGTATGGTTGTTCGAGACTCTAGCCGCCAAAGCTCGTTTCCAGCATATGCGAGGAAACTTCGAATCGACGCTAGACGAGGAAGGTGCACTTTCAATTTACATGAAGTGCCGTGTCGATAACGAGACAATCGGTCGGATCGCCTACGATCCAGATGTTCAGAGAGAATTCGGCATCGTAAAAGAAGTTTCGGATACTAAGGAATCGTTCGAAGCGAAGGTAATGCAAACGCAGATGTTCTGTGCCATTGCCAAAGTCGACGCTAGTTTCCTGCTTGCTCAGTTGCACTACGATCGCGGCAACTTCGACTCAGCAATCAATTGGCTTGAAAAACGCATCCTGTCGGACAGGCGAGCTGAAAAGTGGCATGCGGCAGGCAGCTATTTGCTGGCTCGAGCCGAAATCGAACAAGAGCATAATGACAAAGCCGAGGAGTCGCTGATCTTCCAGCCCAGTCCTCAAGAGGCTGGCAATCGCTTGCGTCTGCGAATACTAAGACGCGAAAAGCCTGCACCTAAATAAGCTGAACCGATCTTTCGATCATTAGTAGCTTTCTGGAACATTAGTAGCTGGTTTCGTGAGAAACCGGCCCGCAACGGCGGAAACCAGCTAGTGGACCATTTGCCCCGTCCTTCCAGTCTTGAATTAAATTCGACGAACGCTCGGGACAAATGGTCCCAAGCTACTAATTGCTCGGACTACTCGGGTTTCGCTAGGTACTCGATCACTTCCATTTCTGAATCCGACAGACTGAAGGCGTCGACCTCCAAATCGGCTCGCATGTGAAGTTCGTTAGAAGTGCCGGTCAGTGGGAGCATTCCCACTTGCACTGCAAATCGAAAGACAACTTGTGCCGGTGAACGATTGTAACGTTTTGCGATAGCGGCAAGTTGAGGCGAAGAGACGATCGCACGATTGGCGGTCAGTAACGAAAACGCTTGATAGACGGCTCTGTTCTTTTTGCAAAACTGGCGAACTGCCTGATCCCAAAATTGAATCGCGTAGCAACGATTCTGCACAAACATCGGTCGAATTCGGGCTCTTTGAAATAGCTCGGCAAGTTGATCGAGGTTCACGTTGCTGATTCCAAGCATGCGAATTTTGCCGCTATCATGCAACTCTTCCATGGCTTTCCAAGCTGCCCAATCATCAGGTCCAAGCCCAGTTCCACGACTTGGACCGTGGAGCACAAAACTATCGATTCGATCGGTATTAAGATGTTCTAGCGAACTGGCGAATGATTGCGCAACTTGCGCTTCAATGGCGGCGGTGGGATCGTATGGCAAGCGATGATCTTGTCCATGTCTAAACGTGAACTTTGTTTGAATAAACAGATCGTTTCGGGTGACGATGCCTTTCACGATGCAAGCACTAATTGCGGCTCCGACGGCCGCTTCAAAGTAATGTTTGCGTTGATTGGCGGTGTCGATGCCGCGAAAACCCTGCTGAATCGCCAGCTCGGTTAATGGCTGCGTTGCGTCTTCTTTCCAAGCGGTCCCGTAAAGTAAGCGTGGCACATAGGTATTGTCGAGCTGAGATGCAGATGTCATCGGATTTTCTGACCAAGTTCCGTTAAATTCGGCCGCGCCAAGCGATCGGTTTGCGTCCGAGCATCGCGCGAAGCATGGCCCACCACTGAAGAGCTATGAAAAGCGCTATGGCGATTGGATTGAGTATGACACCCATCAACGACTGACGAAAGCGTACTGCTGAAAGGGCTCGCGGAATAAAGCTTAAAACGGTCGCGAGGATTAGGATAACAACTGCTGTCGTGGACCAACTCCAGTAAAGTGCATGACCGAGTGCAAAAACGGGTACGGTTTGGCCGCCAAGGAGTAGCACCGTAAAGATGCCGATCAACTTTGGCTGAGCGATACCTTCGGTAGCATTTTTCAACAAGCCACGAACAACTTGTTGCGCCGAAGTGTACATTCGGCAAGTCGCAATGTCGGTCGCGTCGAAGATGTCGGTCACCAAGTTAGCGGATCGAAAAGCGCGAGGTAGTTTTAGCCCATCGTGCCGCGAAGATTGAATTGCCTTATGTCCGTCGGCTGCAAAGTAGGCTTCGCGGCGGGCGATAAACAGTTGGCCGCAACCCGCACCGAACTCCGGCCGCCGGCTTGCGCGCATCTGATCTAGCGGAAGAAAACCGAGGAGCACAAGGTGCATGAGCGGAATCAATAACTTTTCAAAGAATGTGCCCGTCTCTTGACAAGGGAAACCGCTGAGCAAATCGCGTGGCGTTGTCGTCAGCTCGGCAGCGATTCGTGGCAATGCATCCGCAGATAGGCGAACATCAGCGTCAAGGAAAATCAACCAATCATACTTAGCCGCTTGAGCGAGTTGCCAACAGGCGTGTTGCTTGCCATTCCAGCCTTCAGGCAAGACAGTCGATTTTAGCAGCTTCACGCGTGTATCCTGCTCTGCAACGCTCGAAACAATTTCTGCGGTGCGATCTGTGGATGCGTCATCGAGAACCAAGATCTCGAGCGGACGAAAGGTGCTGGCGACCAAGCAGTTGAGCGACCTACGGATGCCAGCTTCTTCATTGCGAGCCGGTACCAAAACGGAGATTCCTCCAAAATTCTTGATGGCAGGTTCTTTCGGCGCGGTGGCTCGCTTGAACTGAGGAAGGTTGCGAAAGAACAGTAACGCTGGGAATGCGGCGAGCGCGAGGATAGCCAAAGCATACGCAATAATGAACATGGATCGAAATTACTTTCCGCGGAGCTTTTGACCGTGCTGAAAATCTAATGGTTTGCCCGTGATTCGCGCCCAGAAACGTCGCCAAGGATCATAGACTCGAGAAGTCCCCGCGCGACCGGACAGCAACACTTGGAAAACGCTTTCGTCGCGATTGATTGCAGCTTTGGCAAGTCGTTGCTGCGATTCTCTAAGGGACGCCATCAAACGCTCAGCCCATTCTGCTTTGCTGACAAACGTTTCCGATTGAGCGACTAACTGGGGTCTGCCGAACCATACTAGGATCTCTGGCAATCGCTCTTCCCAAAAAGTGTACTCGATGGCGATTGGGATGAACCAAGTTCGAATGGAACTGTTTAAGCAGCGTCGTTGGAGAGAGTGAGCCAAGTGAGCAATGCCAGGCATGAACTCGGCCGAATGGTCTCGGGCGTCGACAAAACGTCCTTCAGGTGTGATCCAGATCGAAGTTCCAGGTTGCTCAAGCAGTCTAAGGCTCACATCGAGGAATTGCTTCGCGCCTTGAAAAGTCTCTTGTTCGACTGGAAAGAAACCTAGCTTGCCAAAAATTCGGTACTTTTCGAGTGCAGAAGCGTCGATGGGCGCGTAGAACGTGAAATCGCTAAACATGTGTTTAGCGGAATACATCGCGACCAGCGGATCCCACCAGGATGCATGATTGGCGTAAACGACAAGTCGGTCAGTGGGTTGGATCGCTACGGCTTGTAGTTGTTGTTGATTTAACGCGAGTGCGTGAAAGTGTTTACGTATATAACGTGGGATGTACCAATGGAAGCCGCCAAGCAGGCGCCCGTCGATTCTAGGCAATTTAACAGTTTGCGTTTTTGGGGGCATGCCAAAAATAGATGTTAGGGATGACTCTCTCTGATCGCGCATTTGTTGGCGATCTAGATTTCGGATAGAGTTTAGTTGATTGTCGGGTACCGGTCGCCATCAAGTCGTCTACATTGGCAACTATGACGGCGAAGGAACTATGTTCGGAACTTGGCTGATCGACATGATGAACGGATCATGGTCCATCAAATTGCTGCGAGCTGCATAATTGATTCTTGTTTGACCGGTACCTAGCGGCAGGAGCGACCCAATTCACTTCGCTCCCTTGCCCTGTTTTTCAACCGGATCCTGCTCAGTAACTTCCAACTGCCTGCGCAGCCGAACCAACTCAGCTTCAAGTTCTTTCCTCTTGCCAGAATAAGCCGGGTCGGCAAAGACACTCTTCATTTCCTTCGGGTCGGCTTTGCGGTCGAACATTTCCCAATAATCAACGTCGTCGCCATAGAAACGCACCAGTTTATATTGGTCCGTGACCACGCCAAAATGCTTGCGAACGCTATGTGGTCCCGGAAACTCGTAGTAGTGGTAGTAAAAACTCTTTCGCCAATCGGCCGGCGCTTCGCCCTTGAGCAGCGGCATCAAACTTGCGCCTTGCATATCTGTAGGCGCCTTCACACCAGCCGCTTCAAGGAACGTCTGTGCAAAATCAACATTGGATACCATCATCGAGTTCGTCGAACCCGGCTTAGTCACACCTGGAAATTTACAAATCAGTGGCGTTTTCAGCGACTCTTCAAATATCCAGCGTTTGTCAAACCAACCATGCTCACCGAGATAAAAGCCTTGGTCCGAAGAGTAAACCACCAGCGTGTTCTCGTCCAAGCCGTTCTGCTTGAGAAATTCTGTAACCCTCCCAACGCTTTCATCAACACTCTTGGTACAAGCCAAGTAGTCATGCATGTAGCGATTGTATTTCCATCGCACCAAGTCCTTACCTTGTAGCTTGGCTTTTTCAAAGGCTTCATTTCTAGGCTTGTAGTAGGCGTTCCACTTTTCGAGCTGCTCGGGTGTCAATCCCTTAGGCTCGACAAGTTTTAGATCGTTCGGCGTCATTGTCTTGGCGATCGTCATGTCCTGTTCGTGTTCCGCTTGGCCGCGACCGGCGTAATCATCAAAGAGCGTTTCCGGCTCGTCGTACTTGCGATCATTGTCGTGCCCCAAGTACTTCACATTCGGTTGCCACTCGCGATGCGGTGCCTTGTGCTGACACATTAGCAAAAACGGCTTGTTGGGATCACGCTGCTTCAACCAATCGAGCGAAAGGTCAGTAATGATGTCCGTCGTATATCCCTTGTGAACAATTCGCTCACCCATGCGAATCATGGGCGGATTGTAGTAAATGCCTTGGCCAGGCAAGATGTTCCAATAATCAAAACCGGTCGGATCGCTGACCAAGTGCCATTTGCCAACCATCGCCGTTTGATAACCCGCACCTTGCAGCAACTTTGGAAACGTCACTTGCGAACCATCAAAGACTCCACGATTGTTCGTCAAGAATCCATTTTTGTGCGAGTACTTTCCGGACAGAATTGTCGCGCGGCAAGGCCCACAGATTGAATTGGTTACCAGGCACCGGTCGAAACGCATTCCCTGTTTGGCGAGCAAATCGATGTTAGGTGTCTCGACCAGTTTCGAACCATACGCTCCGATAGATTGATAAGCGTGATCGTCGCAAAAGATGAAAACGATATTCGGCGGACGCTTGGCAGTGGTCGACGAAGCCGCTTGCAAATTCACCGGCGGTTCACTAGCCATGAGCGACAAAAACGTAGCACAAAAATACCAAGCAGCAGAGACGCCCATCGCTGAGCCAATAAACTTCAGTTTCACGGTGAATATTCCTAAATCACGGGCCAAATGTTGGGATGTGTGCCACTGGCTTTGCCAGCGAATCGGAGAAGGTGACTCAAAGGGCCAAAACCATAGGCCAACGTCAAACCACTTAGCGCGAAAGTTGCCGGAGTGAAAAACTGGATCAATTGTAACACGATCCACAACTCGTAGTGCATCGAAGCACGAACTGTGTCGCATTGGTTAAGGTACGCGACGTTTATTACTTCGGCAACCATCGTTCAAACGGGCAATCGTTGGCACGGTATGTGTGTCTCGAATTCAATTATTTCGATACACTGGCAAAGCCAGTGGTACACACATACTTAAACACTGTTCTCCCGAGTGCTACTATGTGCCAGCGTTACTTGCTAAGCTCCACACAAATGCACTCGCTGTCGTTGCGAACGTACATCCTTGTCCCAGCGAACGCAGGTGCGCACCAGACAACAGGACGACCAAAAGCGGTGTTAGTAGGTTCGATCACTTTCGTACGGTCGATCACTTCCACGCCTTTGGGGGATAGCTTAGCAATCACTAACTCACCTTTTTCATTGAACAGAAAATAGCGATCTCCTTGTCGGACAAAGAATGCCGTTTCGGAACCTTGAGAACGGCCACCCATCACATCGCTATTCTTCCAAATGTGCTCGCCTTCAGGAAGTTTGAAAGCGACCATATCGCCCGACTGGTCCATGCCGTAAATCGTATCTCCATCCACGATGGGCTGGACGTTCACTGGCGAGACAAATTTCTTCGTTTTGTCGCGAGATACAACCGTTACACCAGGCTTCTGTTGGTCGAGCTCGAGCAGCAAATTGTGATTCGAGTAACCACCCACAAACAGATATTCGCCAACCATAATCGGCGACATGATAATGGAACCGTTGCTGGCTTCGTAGGGAGTTGTCCACAGGAGTTTTCCCGTTTCCGGATCAACCGCGTTCACTGCGTTCGGATTCGCCAGGATCAACTGCCGTACACCCGCAGCTTTGATGATGGTCGGCGGCGAGTAACCCTGCTCAGTCGCAGTTCCGAAGCGCCAAAGTTCTTTACCGGTAAGTTTATCGAAAGCTGCCGTTTGACTTCCTTCTCCACCAACGACGGTTATCAGGCGTGGACCATCGATCAGCGGATGTGCAGCATAGCCCCACAATGCAGACTTAGTGTTATAATCCTTCGGTAAATCATGTTTCCAAACCAAGTCGCCCGTTTTAGCTTTGAAGCACAACAGCAGGCCTTCGGCTCCTAACGTATAGACCATGTCGCCATCGACGATCGGCGTGCATCGAGGTCCGGCAGGATAAGAGATCGCGTAGGTCACTGGATCTTCATGCTTCCAGACTTCCTTTCCAGTCGCTGCATCCAAGCACAGCACACGCTCTTTGCCGGCGTAAGTTGCACGATTGAAGTTATCAACTTTGACGTCACCTTCGGAAACGAAGTCGGTGACGTAAACTCGGTCGCCAACAACAGCTGGTCCTGAATATCCTCCAGCAACTTGGGCACGCCAGACCACCTTCGGCCCGCCCTCTGGAAAACGATCGACGATATTTTTAGCCTCCCATTTATTGTCGCGATTTTTTCCCATCCACTGCGGCCAGTCATCGGCCGTTGCATTTGTACAAAGCGTTGCACCGAAAAGTAACACCAGCAAATTTTTCATGATAAGCCTATTGAGGTTGTTCGAAGATGATCCAATACAGTCGCTTGGCAGCTTTATCCCACGAATCCGCTTTGGCCATTTTACTGCAGTTTCGCAGCTCATTGACCGCTTTTTCGCTGAGCTTGCCTTCTGCAAAGTGTACCTCAATTCGCTCCATGCATGTAGCCAACTTGGCTTCATCATGAGCCGTTAATGCAGTGAACAATCCATCGAGGGTCTTCTTGGCTTCGGAAGAGGCTCCGAGATTTGGCGGAGTCGAGTACCAACGCCAAGTTTGGTAGCCGCTAAAGAGCAAAACTGCCAATAATAAGGCCCAAAGGTAGTTGCGACCGGATATGTTTTCATTCGCGCTGGAATTACTGGCCATCGCTTACAACCTCCGCACCATCGCGGGTTGACCATGCAACCCAAACGTTGGCATCGATAAAGGCCGAAGCAAATCTCACTGAACCGTCTCCCATCGACACCGAGCAACCCGGACCATGCTCGCCCCACATCTCGTCAGTATGACCAAACGGATTGTTGGGAGCATGGATGATGACCTCTGGATGATCGTGAGTGTCGGGGCCGCTGTGAACGCCGACTAAACAACCGGCTCCATTGTTTTCTGATTGCCAAGGTCGCAAGTCTAATCTTGGAGGCGTAACCGCCGTCGGTACAACACCAACCCAAGTCTTGTGACTGAGAATCGAACTGTGCTCACCCAGGAAGATGGTGTTCGTGAGTCCGTCTGTTATTCGACGTAGTGGCATCTTGGAGTTCGGAAAGAAGGGTCCGTCCATTCTCGCTAGACGATTGCCGTTTGCCGGAATCGGTTCACCGACTTCGTAGTCATAACAATACGCTGTCTCGCGACCCCACGGTTGATGAATGCCTGCGTTGGTGACGTAGTGACTGTGCGCGAACCGAATCTGGCTGCCATCGTCACGCAAGATCGGAGTTCCATGCCGATGATCGACTTCTTTGAGAACTGCAAAGCCATCACTGCCACCTGATGCCGACGGACAAAGGAATGTTGACACTTTGGTAGCTACAGCACTGATATTGCCGGGAGACCAACACGCTTCATTAAATCGCAGTTGGGCATGCAGTGAAGTCTGCTCAAGTTGTGGCAGGAGCAACGCCCCCCAAGCCCAACCTGGATGCGAGTTTCGATTGTTGTCTGCGCACGCGATGCCATGGACATTTCGATCTTCGCGGGTGTTGGTCACATACGCTGGAGGTATAACGCGATGCGAGCTCTCATAATTGAGGATCGCTAGACCAAGTTGTTTCAAGTTGTTTTGGCAACTCATCCGCCTCGCCGCTTCACGAGCCGCTTGAACGGCCGGCAGTAGTAGCGAGACCAGTATTCCAATGATTGCAATAACAACTAAAAGCTCCACCAACGTAAATCCGCTACGCGACTCTTGTTTTAAAACCATTTAAAAACTCCTCCATTTGTCCGATTCGCCCGAACAGCTTAGCACTAAGTGTAGCCATAGCTACAACCGAATATGTAGTCATAGCTACACTAAAGGTAGCCGATGCTACATTTTTGTCAACTCGCTCGACCCGTAGCCAGCGGAGAGTGTTGCCTTAATAGCAATTGCTCACGTGTCCCATACGTTATGCAAAATAGTTGACCAGTTTTTCGGACCGCGGGCGTCCCTGCCCGCTGAACCTGCTAGGTGTCTAGCAGCAACAGCAAAGAATCCGTTTACAGTCTACAACGCGAGACCATTAAACTCACCTGCAAGTCACCTAGTCCCGTGCGGGCGAGGACGCCCGCGCTCCGAAAAACCGGTCATCCACTTGGGCTAGCTTCTGAGAACACTTGTGTATCGCTACTAAGTCAACACTCTCCAGCAACGTAGGGCGGCTAAGTGCCAACGCCACTTAGCACCAATCGGGTAAGAAAAGTCTCAGGCGTTGCACCCGGCAGCCAGCATCCCAACGTCGCAAAATCCAATCGCGAGTTATAATTCCCTTCCGATTCTCCTCTCAACACCTCACCTTGCGACCTACTGTCCTTACTTCCATGGCCAAACCAGCTTCAAAACCGACTCGACATCAGCGAACGCGGAAAGACCATTCGACCGAAACTGCCGAAGACTACGTCGAAGCGGTCGCCGAGCTGATCACTACCAAATCGCAGTGCCGGCTCGTCGACCTAGCAAAGTACTTTGGTGTCAGCCATGTGACAGCCAATCGAATTGTTGCAAGATTGGCCAAGGAAGGGTTGCTGAAAACCGAGCCGTACAAGCCTATCGAGCTTACCGTTACCGGGCGACGACTAGCAAAAGCGTGTCAAGAGCGACATGAAATTGTACGTTCTTTCTTGATCGCTCTCGGACTCGACTCAGCCACAGCCGACATCGACTCTGAGGGTATTGAGCATCATGTGAGCCCCAAGACGGTTGAACTTTTCCAGCGATTCGTCGAACGTCTAAGCGAAAACACCGACTGCTAAGCCTGTAGCTGCAGGTAGCTGGTTTCGTAAGAAACTTTTGTTCCGCACGACGCTCACACTGGAACCGACTCAACGACCAGTTCTGTGTTAACTGCTTCAGGTCGACGCATTACGCCAGACACGACTAAGACACCTAGACTCGCCGTATGAATTAACCAACATCCATCATCTACCATGACGGTGCGAATGGTGATTCCAGCGATAAAAAGCATCACCGATAGATACAACACTTGAGTAGCAATACACTGATTCCCAGAACGCTGAGTGTAGAGGCCAACGATGGCCCAAACGGCTAACAGCGGCACAAGGATACCTGAAGACGACGCAATACTTTCAATGAACTGTTCCAAATTCGAATCCTTTCGAAACGGACCATTTGCAGCTTCTCAGCCGCTAGCAAAATACGGTAACGATTTCTTGATCTTGAGAAACTTTAATCAAAATCGATGCCGCGAGTGATTTTTATCAACGCTGGATAAGCGAAGCAATTGCAAAAACAAAAAGGAGTTTGCTTTTGAGCTATTACCCGCGAGAAAATGAACTTTCGCTTTTGAAGTGGCCTAATGCTCCATCTAACTTTAATTTTGGGATCAACATCAGTGAGCCGACGGCGCTAGCCGCGGGTGAACGAAGTGGTTGTCGTGCAAGATCAAAAGTTTGCCCAACGTTAATCTGTCGACCGCAAATCGTTGGTCCTAGATTGTTAGTAAGTTACGTCAAGTCAAGTACTTCGTTCACCCGCGGCTAGCGCCGACGGCTCACATCTACGAACCAAAATTAAAGTTGGACAAAGCAATGCTAGTGCTTTTGTCGCAGGTTGATTTTGGGAAAGCACGTTCTCGGCCTTTGCGAAGGGCGTGGTGAATGTCGTGCAGACCACGCCCTTCTCAAAGCCTCAGGGCGTGCCACCCGTGCCACCCACACATGCTGTTCGCGTAGCCTAAGAGCGTACCCGCCCGGCTGCGGAAATGGTTTGGATAACTTGGGTAACTCACGAGTATTTGGAACATTACGCGTTTCGGAAAAACGGAAGCGGCTGAACCGATTTTGCTCACCTAGGAGGCTGGAGAATTCGATTTCTAAGATGAACCGTAACTCGTTCGTTTCAACTGAGTGCGCGGCCTTTGCCTTGATTAGGGGAAATTAGATGCGTTTGGGCTCAACGCTACTAAGCCGGTTTGTTCGCTCTTCTTCGAGCCATCATCGTCCATGGCATATCGCAATGGCGGTTACAGTCGGCGTGCTGCTTGGCATTCTCCCTAAGACTTCGTTTTTGTTTGTGGTAGCAGGGATAATCTGCGTCCTGATTCCGGCCCATTTGCCGCTGCTGGCACTCACCGCTGTTCTGATTTCATTTGCATCGCCACTCCTCCAGTCGACCCTTGGCCGAATTGGACTTTGGTCACTTACGCATCCGAATTTATCTGCCTTTTGGATGCGTTTAGATAGTATGCCGCTCGTGCCATGGCTTGGCCTGCATAACACAATCATCAATGGCAGCTTACTGGTATGGTTTGCCGCCTCCGTTCCTGTTTACATGATCTCACGAGTAGCTAGCAAAGTGATTTTCGATGCTGCAATCCTTGACGACGTCGCCAAGATTTTGCTACCCGTAGATAAGACTTCGCATCGAACGGCAACACAGGATGCCCAAGAGGTTCGACCACTAGCAGGACTGCGGGAGGCTGGAATTATGCAACGAGAAATGGAGCCGCCGGTCGTGATTTGGGATGACATCAATCACGATCGATCCTACTTTGTCGATCTCGATACCGAGGATGACAAAAAGACTGGAATGGACGCACCTTCTTCTGAACAGGTGGCTCGCAGGTCCGCAGAAATGGCGGCCTGGGCCGAGGAACTGATCATTGAGGAATTGCTGATGGACGATCGTAATGTCTCTCGCAGTTATGAAGAAACTCAACCGGTTGTAGAAAGAACAAAAGCAAGTGACCAAGTCGATGATGAAGAACGTTGGTTGATTGAGACAACGATGGAAATGGTGCGCATTGCCGAACGCGCTGTTGTCCATCAAGCCGCTATGAAGTCAAAGCCGTCTGGCGAAACACCAGACGTGACCGGCCCCAGTTCACCAAATCAGGAGAGCACGGAAATTCAAACGGTTCAATCGCAAAACACAGCGGCGGAAGCGGGCGATGCAGTCATTTTGCCGGAGTCGAGTATTCGGCGGGAGCAGATGCCACACACTGACCATCGAAGCCATCTGGGGCAAGCTCGCGCGGGAGGCGTTGGTGCAACCAGCGGCGTTGTTAATCGTCCAAGAGAAGAAGCTCTGCACTATTTGCTTCGTCACTTGAAGGGTGTTCAAGAAAAGGCGCAAAAGCAATGATGCTAAGTCCGCGAAGGTTCTGGTGCGTCGTATGCTTAGGCGCGATTGCAGTTGGTGGGATGGTCTTCGAGCCGGTCCAGCAATTCGTTAAACGCTCCGCGATCGAATATACCTTTGGCGGAAACGTTTCGGCTGGCAACATTCAATGGCACCGGCATCAAGAACTACTTGAAGTCAACGAGCTCAAAACAATTCAAATCGATGACGCTGTCCAGGTTGTGGCGACCGCAGACGTGGCATTGGTCAAGCTCGACATGCCGACGCTGGTCGACAAACGCTTTGTCGGCTCGAGGGTTAAACTTCAAAACGTCCAAATTGAGCTCACATCCTTACCGATTCAAAAACCTATCGCGAAGACGGCCAATTCATGGCAGCAATCGCTTGACGAAGTCCTTGTCGGCTTTCAATGGGAAAATCTCCGCTCGGACTGCGAAGCGTTGCTCAAGTCGGATAGCGTTCTGGATGAACTCGACAATAAAATGCGGGGGTGGTTGCTTCGATCGCAACAGATCATGTTCCACGGTGATCAATTGACGCGGGCCATTCAAACACACTCAAATCCACTGCGCCAACAGAATGAAATTCGCACTCAAATTGCCCAGCTTGGGCAACTGCGATTGGAGCAAGAGAACCTTCAAAAACAGTTCAGTAGCGTCAATTCGATTCTCGAGGCCCAGTTGAAAGACATACACTCGTTGGGCGACCAGGAAATTGCCACCATTCGCACAAGATGTGAAGCTAAAGCGGCGTCGCTAAAAACCCTAACTGCAGAGCAAACTGTGTGCGAGTGGGCCAATCAGCTGATAACACCGCAACTTCAGCTTAGCCAGTCTTGTGCCACATTGCTGCAATCCGACGCTCGGCCCAATCCCTACGATATTAATGTTCGCAAGCAGTCTGCAGGTTCTCCGTTACTTTCGCTCTCCGGCATCGTGGCCGATGGTTTTATTCTCGACGCAACCAAGCGTATTCCGTTTTCTGCGAAGGGGGAATACTCAACGGTTGAAAGGGTAGGTTACCAGTTGGGCCGCACTACCGATTGGGAAGTCCAGTTGGATACAGACACAGTCACGACTCAGCTGCATATAGCATCGGGCGACTTGGATGGCGTCTGGAACCTAAAGTCCACGTCCGAAGAGTTGAAGGCTGATGCAGTCGACAGTGCAATGATGTTCAAGCTGGAAGGATTGCTGAGCGGAAGGGAACTTTCAGGGACTGCACGAATGAATCTTGGAATGTACCACGCCTTCACAAAACTCTCTTGCAAAGCGAATGCAGACTTGGCGGTCGCGGAGTCCTTGAGCAATATGAAAAGCGCTAACGCAGCGCTCAACGATGACTGGATCGAGTTTAGCCTCTCGGGCACAGCCTTCGTGCCCCAAGTCTCGCTGGTCAGCACGTTGCCAGCCGAGTTTACTAACACGATTACCGAAAGCATTCAAAAGCGACTAGAAACGCAACGTATCGATAGCGAATCGAAGCTCAAAAACGCGATTGGTGCAAAGACCGAAGAACTCAGCAAACAGTTGGCGGTGTTGGTAAAGGACGGTCAGCAAACGTTGTCTCAGCAGCGTGATGCATTGACGGCGATGCACCGACAGTTGGAGCAAAGCTTGCAATCAAACGAAGGGTTCGAGTATGCACGCGTGCCATCAAAGACGAATACGAATCACTAGATCGCAGCTTGTCACTAGTTCGCAGCGTGGCCGGTCAGTGTAAAACAGCAACCAAATTGTACAGCCCTTGCACATCAGACTCGGATTTGGCTGAGACTCTCGATACGTTCTGATAGGCGACCGCCGTGGGTGAATTCGTGGGTGGAAAAACCGTCGAATGGAATGAGTTCGCTGAAGTCGATACCGGTGTCATCGGCGACTTGCTGGATACTGATTTGGAAAGTTTTGTAAGCGGCGAAGACGAATTCGAGATCTTCTAACTCACGCGATTGACTAACTTTGTAAGCCGTGGCGGAATTACGGCCGTCGTCGAGTTGAAAAGCGATAACTTTCCAGAACGCTTTGGGAATTAAGGCTCCGCGATAAGTCATGTCGTCGTCGCTGAAATAGGGACCCGTGAATACAGAGATTCGCATTTCGTCTTCGCGAGTATGCTGCAATACATACTCCTCCAACCCAAGCCAAGTCCTTTGATTGACGCCGGCCATCTGCGGACAACTGTTCGTGTAATGAAAAGTGTCCACGTTGGCTCGCTTAGCGGTATTGGCATCGCCCCAAACGGGATCTTCACGGCGGACCATGTGACCACGGTCTAGCTCGTTGCTATTGTAGAGTTCGTTGCCAATCTGATCGCTTTGATTAAGCCGCCCGTCGTAGCTCCACTTGTCGATGCGAGGCAATCGTCGGGACTGAGAGCCGTCGATGTTCACAGCAGTGATGATTGGCATGCGCCGTGATGCGGACATGATGACACTGAAGTGTTGGTACTTTAGCTCTGTGCCGGTCCCGCCACGACGAAGTGTTCTCATGTCGCCGCTGGGTTGAGGAAGCGGGACGTGCCAATCGGATAGAAAATTGGGATCGTAGCCCTTGCGATTTGCCAACTCGCGGGGAGATGTTTCACCGTCGCCAGCGGCCTCCAACTCCATCGACTCCGTGCGAGTCGAGCCCGGAAGAACGCCGAGGAAACGCATTTGCTGCAACGTGACTGAGTGAGCGCGCGTAAGTCGCGACGTAGTTGGTTTGCCGACTGGTTTTGGATCGCCGGTTACTTTGATCGGTGAATCATTTGGTGCAGGCCGCTGTTTATCCACTGGATCTGGCTTGGGTGAGACACTTGGATGCGAATTGCCAATAGGTACATCAACGTTATTTGCAGCAAGAACTTCACGAAGAGATTCGCGGCTTGCGAGGTCAGTTGTGTCGAGCACGTCGGCTAGTATGTGTCCCCAATTCTCGCGCGGTTCAGACCACTTTCCGCCGTAGTGCAGTCCAGCGGCGAAGCCATTTTCACCAACTGAGATAATGACTGAGCCTGAGTTGCCACCGAGAGTTGTCGCGTCGTGGGCAACCGTCCATTTGGGAGCCGAGACTTGAGGTGTCTTAACTTCACCTGGTGCCAGCCGCTTGTACCCATAATGCGATTGGAAAAGCTGCTCAATAAGCGTCGGCGGGATTGAGATCGAGGGTGGTGGACCAGGGTAGCCAATCGTACAAACATTCGCACCCGATGATTTCCAAGTTTCAGTCATTGCGAGCTGAAAATATTTAACACTGGCCCGCGTAGGCTCAAGACTTAACACAGCCATATCGAGTTTGGTGTGATCAATTCGGCTTGGATCGATCTCTTTATCGTTCGCAAACAGAACCGCTTTGATCGCTCTTCGATTCAACGTTTGTTTTCCATCCCATTCATGACCGAAGTCGATCGCAACTCCATTTGCAACATTCCAGGAGTGCCCGTTCCATTTCGCAATTGCCTGAAGGACATGCCTGTTGGTAACAATCAAGTTGTCGCTGATCAGAAAACCCGTTCCGATGTATCCTCCTGAGACGCCTGGGTGATCGATTCGACCAACGCACGCGATCGCGTCTTTCAGTTGAGCGGCGTTGGAATCGAGCAATCCACCCCAGGTTCCAAGTACGCTACTTTGTCTATCGACTTTTCCATTTTTGATCAGGAACGTTGGGCGTGTTCCGTCGGTAAGAACGATGGCTTCCAACAGATCCCCTGCATCGTGATCGCTGGCCAAGCTCTCATCATGTTGTCCAAACCGCCTGAGCGTTTCTCCACCTTCTTTGCGAATTTTTTCGGCAATTGCGGCTGCGTGCGGATCTTCGCTCAAATACTGTTCAACGATACGTGCTAGTTCGTCGTTAGTCTTCTCCATTCGCTCATCGATAGCACTGCTTGAGAAATCGGCCACCGGAGTGGCTTCAGCGAGACTTTCCAAACCGCTTACATTTTTCGCGCGTTGTGTCGCAAAGAGCCGTCCGAAGTGCGAGAAAAACTGATCACTCTTTTGTTGTGGGTCCATGGATGCATTTTCGCTTATCAAGAAAGTTGGGGCAAATTCATCTAACGAAAATAGGTAGCTTAAAGGTAGCTTAGCTGGGCGTATTATTCATGATCTTCGCGAGGTAACCTGCCATCCGATGATCGGCGAAATAGTTAGGCAGCAGACCTTCTAACTCAGCACTTTCCAATCCATGAACTTGTTCGGCCTGAAGTCTCTCTTTCGCCGCTTCAAATCCAGGCAACGACAAACTCGATTGGTCTGACGAATCAATGGATTCTAAATTCGAGTTCGATATGTTGCCCTGGGAATCAAAGTGAGTCAGTTGTCCGATGTGGACATAACCAGGCGGTACGCGAGGCACGATATCGTCGGCATTAACGAACCGGAAGAAGCGGTTGTTGAAATTCGCAACCGCGAATTGTTGAAAGCTCTTGAAGCCGACGCGCGGCTGCCCAAAGGTGTAGATTGAGCGAATCGTAAATCGCTGGTTCCAAGTCGCGGCAGCGATGGTTGCGAGCGCGCCACCGAGGCTGTGTCCCGTCAGTATGACCTGCCGTGTATGTGCAAGCGGTTCAATAAGTGATTCGAGCGGTGTTCGAACCGCTTGGAAGGCTCTGTAAAATCCGTCATGTACACTTCCAAATGTGGTTCGTCGCTCGAGCAAGTTCAGGTTTGAAAACCAATCGAGCGCACCTTTGGTACCTCGAAAGGCAACTAACACCGCTGCATCAGTAGCCGCCACAAAGCACTGAGTCGAACCACTTTGCACAAACTGACACGAGTTCAAATTCCACTGGCCCTCGCATACGCTCTTTACGCGATCCGGCTCTTCATACGCTAGATGGCTGCTGTCAGCGCACGAAATCGCAGTCTTCCAATCAAAGCCGGTCGTTGCGAGCGATGCGCCCGAGAACTTACCATAAGCAATCGCGTCGGCTGACTCTACTGCGCTCTCGGCGATGTCGGGCACCCGGGATTCACTTAAAGCGACTGCTTTGCCGTTTGACTCGGGTATAGGCATCCCGAGTGAAACACATATGTGAATTGGAATGGTAAAACGAACGGAAGTACCTGAACCGTTCGTTTTGCCCGTGATCTGGCCCGCGTTCGAATTACTCAAAGTTGGATCTCTCAGAATGGCCAAGAATTGCAAGCGCTTGGGATGCATCGAGAGCAAAGACCTGGTCGGTTAGCCACCGCCTTGGTGATATTGTTCTACCATAGGTGCATCTATCAGAGGCTAGTCTACTAACTCCAACTGCTATTACAAGCTTGTTTTGACGAGGCGTTGCGGGTTTTCGCCAAATCGTAACGCGGCATACGAAGCGCGGTAATTCGATGACAAATTGACGTCGGTTCAATCGGTCGCTGAGCGGACACTTGTTCTTGCTTGTTTACTTCCAAGCGAGTGGATCAGCAAAGCCCCAAAGATGAATGACAGCAAGCGACACACGTAGTGGTCCTTCCGACATCGCGAAAAAAGTCCCAACTATTCGTGCGTTTGGCAACACGTTAAGTGGTGGTC
>JANODD010000195.1:0-20678 GCA_031412515.1 Planctomycetia bacterium
GCCTAACCCAATTACTGGTGAGGCAGTTGCACAACAAGAAGAACACGATTCTCAAGGTAACACTAGCTTTCAAAGAAAGCAATATAAATGTTTAGAAATATGAAAATCCCACTCCAAATCCACTAGGTGGTTCTTAGCCCCTTTCATGCGCTTTTAAGCCCGATCCTCGGGCAAACTGCAGAACCCTACCGATTCCCCGCCTTTGGTGGAGGTGGTTTTTGCTTGCTAAATGCTCAGTTTCGTAGGGATTAAGTAATTTGCGGCTGGATTACTTTTAGGTTGAGCAGGAGAGCGGTTTCTCCCCACTCGCGCCTTCAGCGAAGCGCATCATGGAGATTCGACAATGACCGCGAATTGCGACGGCTTGAGTTGCACGTGAGTCGTTCGTCCGGCAGGCCAGCGAATGTTTGCGTTAATAATCGCCTCACCTGATTGCAAACCAAAATGCAGAAAGTGGTGCCCTTCGCACTGATAGCTATGGCCACTGTGGAGCTGTGCAATCTGTTTTTTTCCTAGCTGTTCAATCTCAACTTTGGCTCCCAGAGCATCGCGATTGGAATGGATACCGATTAACTGTATTTGGACAAAACTGCCCGATGGTGAATCATTTTTCAATATCGTGGGAGGGCTTTTCGAGTTAAGAGCCACCACATCCTGTTTGCCATCGCCATCTAAGTCGCAACTCACCAGACCGCGAGTGGACTCCACTACCAGTGCTCCGCTTCCCCAATCTTTTCCGGCATCCACGAGTTGTCCTTGCCCCATATTTTTCAGAACGATATTCGGTACGCGAAAAGCGGTAGTGGAACTGGCACCGACACGTTTTTCGCGAAGCGGATCGAGGTGCCCTGCGGCAATGATCAGGTCCGGCGTGGAGTTATTATCAAAATCGGCCGCGGCAACACCCCAAGTAACGTGTGGAAAAGTCGCCTCCGAAGCGCCAGCCCTCAAGGTTGCATCCTCGAACGAGCCACTCCCTAAGTTTCGATAGTAAGTTGCGAACTCCTCAGCAAACGAAGTCACGTACAAATCCAGTCGCCCGTCTTGATCGAGATCTACCAGCTCGACTCCCATCGACGCCTGAGCATTTCCTTTAAAGTCGACCGCGAGTCCAGCCAAGAGCGCGACCTCATCAAAATGTCCGCGACCGTCGTTTTCGAATAGGAAATTTTCTTGGGTATCGTTGGCGACATAAACATCGATATCACCATCATCATCGTAATCAAAAGTAACAAGCCCCATACTTCGACCTGCAAACGCGTCGATGCCCGATTGTGTCGAGACATCGCGAAACGTACCGTCGCCTAGGTTTTCAAAGAGCGAATCTGAATCAGGCTCAAAGCTCAGTGGGCTCGGATAGGATGGCAAGCCCTTGTGCATATGCACGTGATGATGGGTAATATCAAAGCGAACGTAGTTGCCTGCATACAGATCCAAGTCGCCATCACCGTCCATATCGAAAAAACTAGCTCCTCCACCCACTCGCTGGCCATTTCCCACCGCTGCATAGTCCGTCACCTCGAGGTAGGAACCGTCACCGTTATTGTGATAGAGAGTGTTACCACCGTAATTGTTCAAATAGATATCGACAAAGCCGTCGTTATCGTAGTCGGCACAAGCAATGCCCAGCCCCATGTGCGAGTCACCTACTGCGGCCTCGTTCGTAACGTTTGTAAATTTCCAGTTTCCATCGTTGCGATAAAGGGCATTTCCCTTAGGAGGTTGGTCCGCAGTGGCCTGAATCGGAGCTCCATTGGGGAAGTAAATGTCTAGGTCTCCGTCAGAGTCGAAATCGATTACAGCTAACCCTGCGCTCATGCTCTCAATCAGAAAAAATTGTCCGGTACTTCCATCTGTGTGAACAAAGTCGATGCCTGATTCGCGAGTGACATCGTTTAAGACAATCGACATTGGTTGTTGGGTGTGTAGCAAAGTGCCCAAGTTAAACCACAACAAGGCGGCAAGAAGTTTTCGAATTATCGTGGCTCTGCACATCGATTAAGGTTTCTTAGTCGGGCTGGCGGTAGATTGCGTTTCGCGAAGCAATGCTAAACGCTGCATGTAGACGGCGTTGCCAGGTGCGAGTTCCACAGCCCGCTCAAGTGCAGCGATCGCCTCTGGTGGGCTCTCATTAAGTTGGTGAGCAGCGGCTAGCCTAGAAAAACTCTCCGCGGTAGGCTGGACATCGGCACAGGCTTGCGAAAACTCTACCGCGTTGGGGCCGTCCGGGACCACGACTAGGTAAAACTCTGCGAGAGCTCCTAGAGCAGCAGCAGACTTGGGTTGCGCCTCCAGATATTCCTTAAGGTAACGCTCGGCGTTTTCCGCATCGCCCATCTGTGCGTACAGACGTGCGATTTCTGCCGTGACGGGGAAGTCATCGGGCTTTAGTAAGGCTAATTCTCGCAACCAACGAATGGCATCAGGCAGGCGGTTTTGATTGGCCGCCAAGAATGCTAACGCTTGTCGGCATTCGACATCGGTAGGATTCATGCGGCTGGCGCGAAGCAGCAGCAGTTCGGCAGATTCGGCTTGTCTACCCGCCAGATAGACTCGAGCCATATCTACGTAAAGGCGAGCCGCATCCAGACCAATCGCCTTAACATCATCGTAGTCCCGTCGCTCGCCTTTGCGTTGCTCGCTAACGGATTTGCGAAGTCGCTGATATTCTTGCTGGTGGTGCTTAGCCTGCTCTTTATCTCCCAATCGCTGAAGAACGGTTGCCAATCCCAAATGAACTTTTGAAGGATCAGCCAGTCGAGACTCTTCCTTCAGCGCTGCTTCGAAATGAGTCCGAGCGGATTGGAAATCGCCAGCTTGAGAAAGTGCCCTCCCCAATTCCGCTTGCGCGCCAACATGCTGCGGATTGCGGGCTACGACCGTTCGCAAAACTTCCGTTGCTTGCTCAACTTCGGCCGCCTGCAAAAGAGCGACCCCTAATGTCACCTGACGAGTGAGGTCCTCGGGATCGGCCAGAACAGCTCGGCGAAAATACTGCACCGCTTCCTTCAGTTCTCCGTTCAAAGTGCACACATCACCTACACCGCGCAGCGCGTGCACGTAGTTTGGCTCGACGTCTAGTATTTTCAACCATATCGCTCGCGCCTGCTCGACATCACCCAATTGAAATTCAACACGGGCCTGCATCTCTTGAGCTTCCAAAGAGTTTGGAAAAATTTGCCGCAAATGCTGAGCGACCCGACGACATTCGGCAATTATCTCAAGGCTTTTGTCAGGTACGAGAGCGGCCAAGGGTGGTGGGTTGGAGGCTGGTGTCAGATTGTTTTCAGAGGCGATCGATGCGCCACTGGTCCGAGCGGCGTCTGGCTTGAGCTGGTTAAGGGTGCCAGCGGGTATTGGCTCGTTTGCAGCAGCGTCCAGGTTCTTGGAACTCTTGCTTGCTAAGTCTCGACTATCTGTTACAAACCAGCCAGCGGAACTGCCAAAGCCGAGTACGGCAATTACGGTAAGCAGCAGCCCTATTCCGGCTCTCGACAACCAAAGTCCACGTGAAGACGGCTGTGCAGGCAGAGCCTCAGGTGGTGGACTTGTACTAGGAATGTCTTGATCGAATTCGTCAGTCGGTTTCATGGAGCGGCCTTCAATTCGATGGGTTCATCGCCTTCTCGAATAACATAATCTTTGTTCGCAGCCAGCCCCTCGAAGACCTGGACTGCCTTTCCATGCCAACGCACTTCCAGTCGCTTAATCGTATCGGCAGAGCCCAATCCAAAATGCAAACGCGATCCAAAGTGGCTTTGATAGCCACGCCCGCTATGAACTTCCAAGAGCTGCGTACCGGATTGCGTAGTTACCAGCACCTGTGATCCGACCGCGTTGCGATTGCAATGGATTCCCACAAGATTCAGTTCGATCCAATGTGCATCGCTCGGGGTTTCATTTCGGATTGCGGTAGGCCTCGTTCGCGAGTTGAGCACGACGACATCCGGTCGTCCATCGTTATCAAAATCTTCGATGACAATTCCGCGACTGCTCTCGACAGGAAGCAAGCCGGTCCCACTGGTACTGGAAACATCTACGAATTTCTTTCCGCGCTGGTTCTCCAGCACCTTATTCGCGATTTTATAGCTAACCGTATTGTCTAGATCATCCAAGTTGTCGTGAATATGGCCGTTAGCAACGAATATGTCCTTATCTCCATCGTTGTCGAAATCAGCAAAGCCGGTCCCCCAATTCACTGCATAGAACATCCCCGCACCGGCGCCGGTTTTTAACGTGACGTCCCGAAACAAACCACCGCGCATATTCTGGTACAGCGTGGGTAGCTGCCTGGTATACGACGTCTGGTATAGATCTGGCCATAGGTCACCATTAAAGTCGGCCACATCAATGCCCATGCTCCCTTGGGCATCACCGCGGTGATCGAATGCAATTCCACAGTTTAGAGCGACATCAGTAAACTTACCGGTTCCATCATTCTGCCACAGCGTGTTTTGAGTGGAGTCGTTAGCAACGAAGATATCGGTGTCTCCATCTTGGTCGTAATCAAAGCAAATAGTCCCCATTCCCCACTCGGTAACTGCATCAATTCCAGCCGAGGCTGAGACATCTTCGAAATTTCCATTCCCTTTATTTTCTAAGAGATGGTCGGGTTGCTTAGGAAACAAGAGCGGACCCCCGTAAACGTTGCGGCCACGAAAATACGATGCAGGAACTGAATAATCGAGATGGATGTAGCCGGCTGCGTAGATGTCCAAATCACCATCGCTATCCATGTCGAGCATGCAGCAACCGCCGCCAACCTTGTCACCACATCCAAGACTGGGTTGGTCAACAATGGCAGTAAAGGTCCCGTCGCCGTTGTTGCGATACAATCCGTTGGGGCCGTAGTTGCTCAGGTAAACATCTTGGAATCCGTCGCTGTCATAGTCACCAATACAGACACCTAATCCGAAGGCGGGATCCCCTAGACCGCTTGCGTTCGTCACATCGGCGAAACGGAAATCGCCTAGGTTCCGAAACAACTGGTTGACTGGTTGCTTATCTCCCGTCCGAGGCCGATCGGCTAGTGGAAGATGCGTACCGTTCAAAAAGTAGACATCGATTCGGCCATCGGCATCATAGTCAAAGGAGGCCATTCCCGACGCCACCGCTTCAACCAAGTAGTGCTTTCCAGAACTACCATCACAATGTTGAAACTCCAGTCCACTATCAACAGTTGCATCGGTCAAATGAAATGGCGACGGTGGCTGCCCGGTTGTCGTAAGCGGACTGGCGATGGCACAGCACGCAGCGACGATTACCAAACAAGAGCGGAGGCAAGTGGGCAGGCACATTGTTACTTCAATCGTTGTTACTTCAATCGTTGAATAATCGACTTGGCCGCTTGGCACTCTGAGTTATCAGGAGCCAGTTCAATAGCTTTACGAAAAGCTGCAATCGCTGGTTCGGGCCGTTCCAGCTCAGCGTAAAGCGAACCGAGAGTCAACCAATGCCGAACGTCTTTGGGCAACAGAGAGACCAAGCGTTCCCCCACATCAGCCGCTTGCAGACGCTGGCCCTGAAGTTGTAGCACGCGCTGGAGTTCTTCGAGCCAGGCGACGACGTTCGGTTGCAGTCGAAGTGCCTTTAAAATTCTCGATTGCGCGGCGTGCAGGTCGCCGGCCGTCTTGTAAACCAATGCCGAATCCAAGTAAGCTTGGGCAGCGACGTGTGCGGCCTGATCGCGATCCACGAAAGCTTGAGCTTCAATCGTAGTGGATTCACTTTTCGAATTGGCCAGCTTTGCGAACTGTTGCATGGCCTCAGCCGCTTTGGCTTTGTCCCCCAGCCCAGCGTGGGCCTGCCCCAGCCCATAATACGAATCCTTTGAGTCCGGTGCGAATTCCAATGCATGGGTGAAGCAGTCGATGGCTTTGTTGTAACTTCCCAACGCCAGCTGAGCTGAACCAAGCATTTCAATTGCCTGCACCGAAGTCGGCTCCGATAGAATGTGTTGCTCCAAAACTAACACGGCCAATTCCGCATGGCCATTATTCATAAATGAATCGGCTAGCAGCAAGGGAACGCGAGGGTTGCCTGGGTTAGTGCGCAAGAGACCTTCGCATATTGCAATTGCTTCATCGTACTTTCCCGCCTGGAAGGCGAGGTTCGCTAAGCCAAACAGCGCATCGGGATTTCGAGGTTCCAAAGCCAACGCCGCCTTCCAAGCTTCTTCGGCCGCGATCATATTGTTCAACAGGAAATCGCGATTGGCTTTAACATTGATCGCGGCGACAGCCTTGGGGAAACGCTCGAGTAAGCTCCTGACCTCGTCGTCAGCCAAGCTGACCAACTCTTCTTGCGAAGCAGTCGCATAAAACTTGGCTTCTGGATAATCTTCGTCCAGTATTGAAACTCGATTTTCCGGAGCGATCTGGGCGGTCCACGCGCGAACCCCCCACCAAGCAGCCGTCAATCCAACAAGTACAAGCAAGACGCATAATAAAACAGTCTGACGAACCTTAGGAACCATCGCCTCTCCTTACTCGTAACGCTGCTTACTCGTAACGCTGTGAAGTATGTTGGCGAGCATATGTAGCTGGTTTCGTGAGAAACCGGAACGCACACCTAGCATATGTAGCTGGTTTCGTGAGAAACCGGAACGCACACCTAGCATTCGTAGCTGGTTTCGTGGGAAACCGGAACGCGTTGGTGAATTCAACTCCGCATCCGGTTTCTCACGAAACCAGCTACTTTACCGAATTTCTGCCTTACTGGATTCCTTTGCGTTTGCTCCTGGATGTGAGGACCCAAAATGCTTCACAGCGTTGCCGATTACGATAACATCCTTACTTGCTCTTCACTTCGAAGTTAAACTTGCTTTCTTTTCCTTTCTCGACGGTGGCCGTTAAGCCGGAACCTTTAGGGTTTTCGTACTGCTTGCCGATAAAGTTCTTCGATACTTGCTTCTTTCTGGCATCAACCTTGGAGTAAATTGCGTCGAGCGAAGCGGGGTCGTTGGGGTCCACTTTGGTTGGCAAATCGTCCTCGGCATTGACGTGCTTGGTGACCGAAATTTGATACGCTCCCGGCAACGCGCCATCGCCGTTAATCTCTGTGGTCAGTTTGTACACTCCGTTGGCATCCGTCTTGCCCGAAGCGGCTCGGCCACCAGGCGGCTCAGGATGGAAAATGACCATCGCGCCCTCTATCGGCTTGCCGTCGACTAAAACCGTCCCTTCTACTGGAATGGTCCCAATTCCTGGATTGCCGCAACCTGAAACCAGCAGGCATAGCGCACAACTTGATAGGATTACAGTCCGACGGGAGTAATCTGCAAATCGCAACATAACAATCTTCCCATTTCATAGATAACGTGAAAATTTCCCATATTTGAATCGCTAACCAACTCGAAGAAGAACAGCCTCCGACAGACTAGGCTCCAATTCTAAAGGGGGCTGACCCTCTCCGGCCATGTACTTTTTTCAGGCAACCTTGCATGCCCTCCAAAGGGTCAGCCCCCTTTAGAGACAGAGCCTAGGGTTTCGGATCGTGTGTAACGTTTTGCCACCAGACAACTCGTTCAACTCGATCGTACGGAACGGAGACATGCATCCCACCCGTCACCAAATCCAATCGGCCATCACCATCCAAGTCGCCAATATCAAGGGATTGAATGTGAGTCGGTGAATTAGCAAGGGGATGACTTGTGAAATTCATGTTACCAACATTCTTAAGAAGTATCAAGCTTTGCGAATCGGGAGATTCCCAGTCGTTAAACGTGCTGGTGACAAACACATCTATGTCGTTGTCACCATCAAAATCGACAGCGCGTGCGTTCACTGCACCTCCAAAATCGAGCACGCGATGGACTTTGAACTTGGCGCGGCCCATGTTCTCCAGCCATTGAAAGCCGTGCCAAGGCCAAGGCCGTGGCGGCGAGTAATCAAATGCGTCTCCATTGCAGTAGAGGATATCCAAGTCTCCATCTTGGTCCAAATCAAACAGCGAAATGCCAGCCGATCCGAAGTCCGGATTCCCGGCCGAATATAGTTTTGCTTCTTGAAAAACCCCCGTCCCATCGCCATAAAAGGCGAATATCGATTCAATCTCTTGACTCACCAGCGCCGTGATATCGACGTGCCCGTCTTTGTCGATGTCGGCTACGACGCCATGAATTCCACCGGCCAAGCTCTGTAGTTGATGCCCCTTGAACTTCCAATTGCCTTGATTCTCGAGCCATTGAATCCCGCCGTCGTAATAACCGAACTGTGTCACTACAAGATCTAAATCCCCATCTTCATCCAGGTCACCTGCTTGAACATCTGCTACTCTGGCAACCTTTTCCAGCAATAATCGTGGCTTAAATCGCATCTGTCCGACATTCTCAAGGATGACTACCGAACCGATTGGATCGTTCGTTGGAAAGAGCTGCCCCAGTACGGCAACTAATAAATCGGTGTCGCCATCGCCGTCAATGTCGGCACACGACAGTAACGCAGGCGCAATGATTTGCTCAGCCAGAACGTGTTCCTCGAATTTTCCTCGCTCGACTTGTCTGATCCAGCAAATGGCGTTTTTGGTGCAATCACATACCAACACGTCCAGCAGGCCATCTTCGTCCAAGTCGTGGATTTTGACGAACGATATCTTGGGTGGAGTGGTGAAGGCGGCGCCAATTGGACGTTGAACGAATAGGTCTAATCTCGCGCCCGCAGTGCTCGATGCTACCATCGATTTCGAACGACCAGAAGGGTCTTCACCGTGAGAGCCCCGGCATCCAATGGATCCAATAACTAGATACCCCAAGAGCAAAACGCCCGACAGCCCACGCCAGGTTGGGCTCAGGTAAGCTAAAACAGAGTGCGCTGGACTATCCAATTTTATCCTCGATATACGAAGGGGCCGCTGGCAATGTCATGAACTCCTAAGTTATGGTTCATCCGGAATTTGCGTACGTAGGGTTGGTTTTGTGTGCCACTGGTTTGCCAGTGTGAGCGCAGGCGTCTACTTTGAATAGTGAGGAACTTTCCAACGCCATAAACGTAACGGGGGAATTCGCCGAAGTGTGAATCTCTACCAAGTGAATGTCCCGTGGAGCGTGACCACTCATCATCTGAAGGGTATTTACTAAACTAAGGGCGTTACTTCGATCACTTACATTAATGTTGATAATACTTGATGGACTTTTCGAGCACATGAATCACCTGCTTCGTTTCACTGGCCAAGCCAGTGGCACACGGGACATTTCGCCGAAGTACTCAAAATCCGGATGAACCACAATTATAGCCGACTAACCAAAACTTGTAGCGAATGCTCTTTAAGAAGCCTTCTGTAGCTGATGGGTGTTTGCAATTCTTGGTATTGCTCTCAGAATTTCTAAAAAAAAATCATACGGCGAATCCCAAATTCTAGCGTCTCGGGCTACATTGTGGTTTACTGTCCGTTGGTTGACTCTGGCGGCATCAGGTGAAAGCAGACGATGGGTAGTGGACCGCATTCGAATCAGGTACGACGATGGTTGGGACTATTAGCGCTCGTCGTCATTGTCTTTTTTCTCGCGAGAGTGGGTGGATGGTTCGTCGCGCGACGTTCTACCGTTGCCATTCAACGCCAAGTGATGCAGTTGGTCAACGAACTCGATGGGCACTATTATTACGACTATCAACTGCTGCAAGCCGATTCGCCCGAAGAGAATCTGGCGGATAGGGACAACAAAACAGTTCGCAAACACCCATTAGCCGCAGTTTTTGGTGACGACTGGTTTCACGATGTGTTCTATGTTACGTTTGCACAATTCAATGGCGTACCCAAAGACCGTCAAGTTGCAATTCGCAGCGATATTGGAGATGAACAGATCGCTCGCTTGATGCAATTGACGCAACTCAAATGGTTGGCACTGAGCGGCACGGCTGTCACGGATCAAGCCTTTGAACAGATTTCGGCTTTGCCTTATCTGCAACGGCTGTGGCTTGGCCGCACACAAGTGACCGATCGCGCCCTTCAGAGCTTGGTCAACTGCGAGACCCTCACGCACTTGGCGATTGAAGGAACAGCTATATCTGACGCTGGATTGGCGCGCATCGCACCACTGCCACGACTGAAATTCTTGAGTCTAGGAAGCCCTTACATTTCGGCTGATGGACTGAGTCGACTCAAACAGACCAACACGCTGGAAGAGCTGCATTTGGACCGTTTACCGGTTAACGAGCGAGCGCTGCAAGCCATCGAAAATATCACGCGGCTGCGAGTCTTGTCGCTGCGCATGACACCCGTTACAGACGCCGGAATCGAGCGACTTGGGAAACTTACACAACTTGAGCAACTCTACTTGGATGGTACGCTGATTTCGGATGCTGCGCTGACGGGTGCTGCAGCCTGGAAACACCTGCAAAAGCTATCTTTGGCTTATACTTCGGTCACAGACGTCGGTTTGGAGAAATTGGCTGAGTGTAAGCAGTTGAAGTCGCTGGACCTGACTCAATGCAGATGTTCGCTGGGTGGAATTCAGGAGTTGTTTGTGCAGCAGCAGTCACGAAGCTGGGAGCAGGCGCTGGGCGTTGTGTTCGAAACTAAGTTGAATTCACAGGGCGCATTGACCTCCCTCGATTTGAGTCCGCTACGAGTTTCAGATGCAGACATACAGGCTCTGTTACCTCTGTCCGAATTGCAGTGGCTGATGATGCCCAATAATAACTTGACCGACGCAGGTATTGAAGCATTATTGACTGTTCCATGGAAGCAACTCACGTTACTTCGCTTGGACAATGCTAACCTCACCGACCAAGGCTTAGAACAGCTAGGCCGCTTGCCGGCCTTGCGGACCCTTCACATTGCCGGCACAAAAGTTTCGCAAGCCGCGGTCGATAGACTGATGACTAGCAAGGTCGGTTTGCGAGTATACGCCGACCTGCTTGTTCCATCCAAGAATTAGTTCAACCCCCTTTTTCTTTTCAAAGTGAGCCTCTAACCATGCAAGAGAAAACACAAGCCCCTTCGAACGTCCGCCTACCTGGCTGGTATCTACCGGCCCTGTTCGGAGCCGCAATCGTCGCCGCAGTTTTGAGCGAAGTCTGCACCAGTGCAAACAAGGAGCGTTTCTTTACTCCAGAGGGGCTGCCACCCTTTCCACCGGAGTTACTGCGGGAAATCATGTGGAACAACATCTTCAATCATTCCATTTGTTTTGGATTTCTTGGCGCGGTAACCTGCGGGCTGTTAACGATGATCACTGCGAGCTTAGCTGGACGCGGCATACTTGGCCTGGTCTTGGGCTCCGTGGTTGGATTGGTTGTTGGCGCGGGGGTAGGTGTTGCGGGCTACTTCCTAACCAAAACCCTTCAGCCAATGAACATGGAGAGTATCCTTATGGCAATGATCATCTTTGCTCCGCTGTGGGGTATACTCGGATCGATCACTAGCATTATGTCGATGCGTCTATTGGGGCGTCCTGACTTGACGGGAAAAGCCGTTAAGCAAAGCCTTATCGCGACAGTGTGTACTCTGCTGATCTTTCCTCTGATCGTTACCCTCGCGTTCCCCACGGACTGGCCAGGACGGATCATCCAAGAGTTTCCTCGCACTCGTTTGGTATGTTACGGTGTCGGTGCCCTGGGCATGGCTTGCGGTATATTCTTTGCTCTCAAGAGCCGGAAAATCGCCGCTGAGAAGGTTCAAGCCGAAACGAACGTGGCGTAGTCACACACAAGTGCTGCGTCATTAACGGGAGAGCGCCGCTCCTGCGAAGCCTTTGTGGTGCCGCGATTGGACGTCCACAAGCACTGGCAGCCGATATCGCTGCCGAAAAAAGCTCAGCATATAGCCTCGTTCTCCGGCCTTGTCAGCGGTCGCCAGGCTACCGGTTAAATCTTAAAAAAACGACATATCCCGCTCGGTCCGAACCAGAATTGTTCGCTAGATGTGCACCATTCTACTATCGCTAAGCGTCGTGCTCTAGCGACGTAACTGTTCCATTAACCTCTGAGTCGCTTCTGGCAAGACCCGGACATTGTGATCTCGCAACAACGGCATGTGGATTGAATCGGTGGTTTCCATTTGGATGTGGTCGTCGTATCCCATGCCCATATGGCAATCGATGCAATTGGTATCAGCTACGGCACCCAACTCGGTCGCTTTTTTGCAGTCAGCAGGTGGATGACAGCGAATGCAGCGTTGCGAAAATAAGGCGAGATTTCCTCTTTCGTCGCGATGCGGGTCGTGACAATCGGAGCAAGTCATTTGGCTTCCGGTAAAGCACTTGCTCATTTTTAGCCGCTGCAATTGATTCGAGCTATGCACATTTCCCTGCGGACTTTCCTCATCTTCGACGACCTTCCAGAAATCTTCAACTTTGTCACCTGGCCGAAACGAAAAGGGCTGCTGCAGTGGCTCAGCCGAGCCCAGATGGCATTGGGCGCACACATCGTTCATAGCCTGTCGAGATAGCTTTGAAGGGTTCGCAATAAAACGCGACTTGCGGTCTCCTGGATATTTGCGATGGTGGTCTACATGCTCTTTTCCCGGTCCATGGCAACGCTCACAGGTAACTCCAAAAATGACTTGGTTGCGTTGGAACCGATTGCTCGATGTCGGTATAGGCTCCATATAGGTCATATGACATTCGGTGCACTTTGGAATGGTCCTGCGTGCGTACCAAGCCGTACCGTCGTTATAGCCTGGACTATTGATCCAACGCTTGAGCCGAGTGTAGTAGGATACATGCATCTGGAATAATCGATCGCCCTCCCAGAACAAATAGGTCTGCGCCAAATTTCCCGAGCCGGTCACAATATCGAACCGCACGCTGCGAGTCAGCGACCGCAGATGCACATTCTGGTAGTACGCGCCATCGCTCGCTTCAGTCATCGTAAAGGACAGATCGGGATGATTGGTTTCGAGTTTATTCTCACCAGCGGCAAACGATCCCAGAATTGAATCGGAGGAAGCTAGCTGCGAGGCACTATAGTGGGATGTTTTAAGGAAACTGGCGTAGTTTTCTTTGTGACACGCCATGCAAGCCTCCGCACCAAGAAAGCCTGCTGCAGATTGGCTCGGCTCTGTAAATATCGTGGCCTGCGTTTGGGGGAGTTCAATCCAACACGGCGAGTTTGGATGAGCGATTAGGCTCGAATCCCCGTCAGGGCCATCAATGATCTTAAACCCCTGCTGAAGCTCTTCTGCGCTGAGGCTTAATACGAGTGCACCGAGTGCTGGAAAGTGCTCTTGAACGGAGTCATCAGCGTTAGACGAACTTTCCCGCGTTGTGCCTCGGGGGCTCGGATCGGTCGTGCCCGAGAGCTTATCAACGAAAAACCACAAACCAATACAACTGGCACAGGTGGCTAAAATGTAGGAGAACTTTCTCGCATGCATCGGAACTCGATTCAAGAAGTAGCTAACTCACTCTGGGGCCAGCCGATTTCAATCCCATTTTTTTCCGGATGTCTACCTGAGCTGGATCGCGATGCCCGGGCGACCCCAACATGGAAACACGTAACCTCACCGGTGGTACATTGAACCCTCGGTTCACCTGCTGTGTATGGTACCCGCGCTCTTTCTATCTTACAATGAAACTAAGACAACGAGTCCACTCAAGCCCAGAGTCTCTTGCCCCGACACCTATCTCCGGGAGTACGTTGCGATGAAGTCTAAAATAGCCCGCCGGCGATTTCTTCAAGCGACCGCCATTGGTTCAATCGCCAGTAGTTTACCTTGGGCCGCGCTCCCAAGGGTTTCTGCACAGGATGCGCAATCGAAAAACCTTAGCGTTCAATTCGCCACTGATATTGAACCGCTCGTGCGACTCCTGGAATCAACTCCGCGCGAGGACGTAATTGGAGTTTGCATCAAGAAGATCCAGGCTGGATTGAACTATCAAGACCTGCTAGCCGCGATCCAACTCGCTGGCATCCGCAACGTGCAACCTCGCCCCAGTGTGGGCTTCAAATTTCATAGCGTACTCGTCGTTAACTCAGCTCACTTGGCCAGCATCGCTTCACCCGATGAACATCGCTGGTTGCCAATCCTGTGGGCCATCGACAACTTTAAATCTTCTCAAGCCCAAGATGAACGCGAAAATAATTGGACGATGTCGCCCGTCGATGAAGCGAACGTCCCAACCGCTGCCAAAGCGGAATCGCAGTTCATCGCATCGATGGATAACTGGGACGAAGCCGCAGCGGACACTGCCGCGGCCGGTCTTGCTCGTACCGCCGGTGCGACCCGCATCTTTGATCAATTCATTCGTTATGGCATCCGCGATTTCCGTTCGATCGGACACAAAGCCATCTTTGTCGCTAACGCTTGGCGAACTTTACAAACAATCGGCTGGCGTCATTCCGAACCGATACTGCGCAGCCTCGCCTATGCGATGCTGAACTATGAAGGCTCGGGCAGTCCCGCAGCGCGCGATGAACTCGCCGATCGTCCTGGAAGAGAGAACTCCAAACGAGTCACTGAGATCCGCGACGGTTGGCTCGATGGCAAGCTTGACGACTCAGCCACGTTAGAGATGCTCGATGCCCTTCGCACCGGTTCCTATCAAGACACCAGTTCCTTGGTTGTCCAGCAGCTCAATCGAGGAATCGGACCGCAATCCATTTGGGACGGTATGTTCGCCGCCGCAAGCGAGATGCTCATGCAGCAGCCGGGTATCGTGTCGCTTCACACGTTAACCACGACCAATGCCATGCGATTTGCGTTTGACACCTGCGGCAACGAAGAGACTCGCAAGTTGATCTTGTTGCAGAACGCGGCCTTCTTACCGCTCTTCCGCGCCGAGTTAACGAACCGTGGAAAAGTTGGCCAGCAGCGCATCGATCAGCTTACAGCAGCCGACGCAACCAGCACTTCATCAGTCAACACAGCTGACGCGATTGCCGCCATTTTTGAATCGATTGGCAAAGATTCTGCGGCGGCCAGTTCACAAACGCTCGCTTATCTGCAAAACGGCGGCGACATAACTTCATTCATGGACGCTGCGCGGTTATTGATTTTCCAAAAAGGAACCGACTCGCACGACTACAAGTTTAGTTCTGCGGTGCTTGAAGACTATTATCACGTCAGTCCCAATTGGCGCAACCGTTGCCTAGCCGCCAGCGTCTACAAGCTTCGCAGTTCCCGCGACCCCAACAACAGACTTACCCAAAACGCCGCCCAAGCCCTACATCGCGCATAGTAATTGTCGAAGTGCCATACTCGAGAAACAGCCTTTTTTTCGTTCAATTTCTCCTGTTTCTTCAATATCGACGGCGACTTGAACTATAGATCGGCGCAGACATTCTATGTCCATGAAAAACGATTGAAAACACAAACCTCGACCAGGGTAGAAGTTGATGAACATGCCATCACACAAACAAATAGTTGACGCTTAAGTATGCAATTGCTTGACCGGCGATGACTACTGGAATTTGATCGGCTGCAGAATATTGGGTTAACTGGGAGTATGCTGCCAGACCAGCGCTGGATTGGGGCAACTGCATGACTTCGATCACCCGCTCAGGAAGATTGACAATCCAGTAAACCGGAATGCCGGCATGGGCGTAGAGCTGAGCCTTGAAGCGGTCGGTGACTAGTGTGGTGTCAGCAACTTCTACGACCAATACAATGTCGCCGATCTGCGGATGCCGAGTTGCATAGTCCGAAAGCTGACCGCGGATCACTGCAACATCTGGTTCTGGTTCGCTGTTTTGCAGTGTGATGGGTTCTTGGTTTTGGACATGCGAACCTGCCGGTACGATCTGAGTAAGTGCCAAGTCACATCGACGGGTCGCAATACGGTGCGGTGGGTTCTTGGACATCTTTTCCGTAACCACTCCATCCAATAGTTCCACGGAATCGTGTTCGGTGAAAGCCCCAGCGAGCGTCAATTCATGGTATCGCTGAACGGACATTCGCACAGGCTGATAAGGCAGTGTTCGCGGCAAGTCTACTATGGACATAACATCTCCCCGCCATTGGAGTTGGACACGCATGTTTTGAACCCTAATTGTAAATGAAATGCGGGTCAACCGGAAGCATTCAAGTCGCCCTGCAGTGCAGAGTTTGAGCGTGGACGGTTAGCCGAAGTCGTCGACGTAATAGTAAGGTTAATGCAGGGCGTAATTTCGGCAGGGACGTTGCGAACTTAGACGAACGTCACGTGCTGTAATGTCAACCGTTCATTCACTCAATCCACGAACTCATTAACTGATGGTATTCTTCATGGTGCTCAAGTAGGCTTATGCGTTGCAGAGGCTTAAGAAAGTTCACCCATTAGGATACTTCTCGTAGAACGCGCCTGGCTTTGAGTCCAAGTCGTACTTGTACTCAATGAAATGGTACTCGTACTCTTAGTCGATTCGGAGAGTCATCGAGTAAGCGTGCGAGTAGGGCAAAGACTGGGTACGAGTACGAATGCGCCCTTGAAGACCATTGTTTAGACAATACACATGTCAGCTAACTCCAGCTTATTGATTTTGGTCATTGCGCAATTGATTGGGTTTGTTCTCACAAACTCACTGGCTGCCTGCCAAGGGCCGTCTGCTGCCAACAATGATTTTGAATGGCCTAACGTTCGCGGGCCTAATTGGGATGGCCGGTCAGAAGAAACTGGACTTGCAAATTCTTGGCCTCAAGGCGGGCCGCCACTTTTATGGACTCTTGAACTCGGGCAGGGCTACTCTTCGTTCGTGGCTTGGAAGGATTCGGTTGCAACTCAATATCAGACGCTCGGAGGGCAGTACGTCGTCTGCCTAAATGCTCAATCTGGGAACATCCGATGGCAGTATCGTTACGCATGGCCCTACGAACCAGCCGGAGTTTATCCTGGCCCGCGATCAACGCCCTGTTATGCCGACGGTCATCTCTTCTTCACCAGTCCCAGTGGCGTCGTGGGGTGCTTGGATTCCACCTCCGGCGCACTGAAGTGGTCGGTTGATTTGTACGATAGATTTGATGGCAAACCACCGGGGTTCGGTTGCGCCTGTTCGCCGATTATTGTTGGCGAAACAGTCGTGCTGCCTGTTGGCGGTAAAGGTTCGAGCATCGTGGCGCTCAACAAGATCGATGGCAGGGTGGCTTGGCGAGCGGGCGATGAAGACGCCAGTTATGTGTCCGTGTTGCCGATCTCGTTTCGCGGGCCCCTCTTGGTTTTAGGCTATTTGCAGAATGCGTTGGTCTGCCATGACGCGACGACTGGTGATGTCGTTTGGCATCGGGCACTGTCCAGCGGTTATGACGAACATTCTGCATGGCCGCTTTATCAAGAACCGTATGTGTGGATCGCCAGTCCGTTTCAAGGCGGTTCCGAGTTATTGGAACTGACCGACGATCCTGGGCAGCCCATCAAAACACTGCGTCGCAGCAAGTTGATGTCGAACGATATTTTTTCCAGCGTTCTCCATAACGGAGCCATCTATGGCTTCGACCTGCATGAAGCTCAGGCCAAGACGCACCGCACGAGTCGCGGCATTTTTCGTTGCGTAGACTTTGAGACTGGTGAAGGTCTATGGTCGGTTGGCACAGGCCGACTCGATCGATCGCCGCGCGGTGATGGTTCCAGTGCATCGCCGTCGACAAGCACCAACTCGCGCGAGCCCAACATCGGCCATGCAACCGTCATCGTGGCTGATGAAAAGCTGATCATGATGAATGACTTAGGCGAACTGATTTTGGCACGAGCCAGCAAGGCAAACTACCAGGAGTTGGCGCGAGTTCAACTGCTGAGCGGCGAGATCTGTTGGACGCAGCCATGTTTGGCTAATGGTCGATTGTATGTCCGCAATCACAGTCGAGCGGCCTGTGTTTTGTTAAGCGATCTCGCCACGATCGATTCGCAAACGCTGGCTGCGGCAAAGTCGGTGCAGGATATTCCTCAGTCGGCTTACCGCGATTGGGCCGGCGTGCTCTTGAGTATCGAACCTGAGTATCTCTTCGACTTGCCATCGCTGCAGTGGTTTACTGCCTGGTATTTAATTTCTCTGTTGGGAATACTCGGCGCGCCGCTACTTGTTGGTGTCACTGTGCGTTGGTTAGCATCACTTGGTCGACGACGGCCACCCAAGACTAACTTCTTTACTTTCGGGGAGCGTGCTGCCTACTGGACGGTTTGTTTCGTGCTAGGAGGACTTGGGACGACAGTACTCAGCCGTTGCTGTGACAGCTTTATATTCACTTGGCCGGTCTGCCTCTACGTTGCATGGCATGTCGCTATCGGCCATCTTGAGCTGCGATACTCGGAGCTTACATGGCGCAAGCGATTGACGGCAGCATTATGCATGGGACTATGGTTATGTGTATGCATCGTTTACTTCCTGCTCTGCCGAAGGCTCAGTTTGCTTTTCGAGTGGGCCTTTCTCGGCGGCTTCTTAGCTGCATTACCGTTCAGTATTGGCGGTACGCATCTGTTCACACACAGTAGATTTACGCTTACTTGGCGAATTCTAACGGGCGCTCTCGCGTTCAGCGTCTTTTACTGGTCGTCCGTCGGATATCTGCTTTTGAGGTATGAATCGGGGCTCCTCTAAAGAAATTCCCATGTAAAATACCCTACCGTGTTTTTCGAATTTTTCGACCGCAGCTTAATTGGTTGAATTCCTCTCCCTCAACTTAAAAAGTCTAAAACTATGAAAAAGATTTCACGCCGTGAAGCTCTCAAGTTTTCGTCTGTTGCCGTAGCCGCTTCAGCGCTCGCGCCTCATGTGGCCTTTGCAACTCAAGACCGCGATCCCAGCTACACGATTAATGTCGCTACCATTGGAACCGGTGGACGTGGGGGCTCGCATATCGAAGGCTTCTCCGAAACGAAAGGAACTCGAGTCAGTTTGCTATGCGACGCGGATGAAAACGCATCCGGGAAACGCGCGTCGGAACTTTCCAAACGAGTCGACTACAAAGTGGCGACGGTGCGAGATTTTCGTGAAGTGCTCGATCGAAAGGACATTGACGTTGTCACCATCGCCGCCCCCAATCACTGGCACGCTTTGATGACCATCATGGCTTGCGAAGCTGGCAAGCACGTCTACGTCGAAAAGCCGGTGTGCCATACGATCTGGGAAGGTCGGCAAATGGTTAACGCTCAAATCAAAAACAAGCGAGTGGTGTCAGGCGGTTTTCAAAATCGATCGGATGTTGGATTGCTTGCGGCCATTCCACAAATTCATGCTGGTCGCATCGGCAAGATCATTCAAGCTCGTGGATTGTGCTACCGTGATCGTGCCAGCATCGGGAAACTCGACAAGCCTCTGACTCCGCCTGCATCGGTGGATTACAACCTCTGGTTGGGACCGGCTGCCGATCTACCGATCATGCGCCCAAAATTCCACTATGACTGGCATTGGGATTTCAATACCGGCAACGGCGACATGGGTAATCAAGGTCCCCACGAAATGGATCTGTTGCGATGGGCGCTGGGTGATCCTAAACATCCCAAGAAGGTCACTAGCTATGGTGGTCGGTTCGCTTGGAACGACGCCGGGAATACGCCCAATTTGCAATACGCACAGTTCGATTTTGGCGATGGAGTCCCAGTGGTTTTTGAGGTCCGCAATTTCAATCCTGCCGGCGACGACAAGAACCTTGGCAAGTACGCAAAGGGCCCCGGCGTGGGAATTATTATTACGGGCGAGAAAGGAGAATTCCGTGGTGGTCGCGGCGGCGGTGCGTTTTATGACAACGACGGAAAGCAAGTCGAATCCTTTAAGGGCGATTCCGGCGCGACGCATATGGCTCACTTTCTCGAGTGTGTGAGAACGGGAAAGCAGGAGGAACTGCGATCGCCCGTGGAGAGCGCCTATTACTCATCATGTATGTCGCATCTAGCTAATATTTCGGTGCGCACTGGTCGAGACGCGGACGCCGATGCCATGGCGAACCATGTGATGAAGAACGAATTTGCAAAAGAAGCTTACGATCGCTTCGCAAAACAGGTTGGTCTTTCCAATGTGGACCTTAAGCTAACACCGTGGCACGTCGGACCAGAGTTGACATTCGATACCGAGACTGAAAAGTTTACCGCAGGTGAAAATCTCGATGCCGCAAACGACTTGGTTAGACGCAAGGACCGCGAGGCGTTTCAAGTTCCAGAGATTAAAGTTGGATAAAGGCTGGTGCTTCTGCACAAGTTAACTGAAGAACCCCGAAAAAGGTCGGGCTGACGCCAGAAAAACACTCAGAATCGCCGTCCGTTCGACGCACCGGTATGCCCCACCGGTGAGAGTTAGGATTTCCGTCGTTGAGTTTGAATACCTCCGGCTTGCCCGGCGGATCGTTATGCTTTTCACTAAAGAAATCGCTCTTTAGTGTAAGTGGCCGAAGAGTTTTAGCCGACCTTGGGCTGGTCTATCGCTGAGGCCGCAACATCGCGAGAGCTGAGCGTCAGCGACTCGGCGAAGCGTTTTGTGCTAATACCATAAGCCCTCGTCGCCTTTCATTGCCCACGTCTCGATTTAGTGAAAATCCGAACAATCCGCAGACTAAATCTGCGGGATTTTAACCTCTGCGGCCTTCCAATCTCTTGCGGTTAAGATCGATCCCAGAGCCCGACTTCTTGATGTCGGTACAAGCCAAACCGTGCTACGGCCCATGAACATTTGAGAACAGATTCTTTCTACACTTGACGCACCGGTCACCCAGACCGGTGCGGGTTATGTTTGAGATGGAAAAATCCCTTTGCCCAAGCTTTCACGGCCGGCAAAATTCAGGAGTTGGGCTTAGTTGCGGGTGGCCAAGCTCTCTAACGGCGAGCAAAACGTGTCTCA
>JANODD010000196.1:0-58893 GCA_031412515.1 Planctomycetia bacterium
CTGTAACCCAGCTGCCGAACGTACTCGAGCGCGTCTTCTAGCTCGATAGTTTGCACACCCGCAACGCGTCCTCCTCGGTCGCATTGGCAAAGTAACAACAGTTCTTCGTAGCTTTCGTTCTCCTGCATACGTCGGTGAGCCCGCGCGCCGATGGTGCCGTCGAGGATCTTGTGAGCCTCCATGTGATGCTCGATCAGCCAAGCGGTCCGCGGACTGATGAAGCCTTCGAGCGCTTCAAGGCCGGAACCAACGTGATCGTCCTTATCGATCCCCTTGCCGACATCGTGCAGCAGCGCGGCCAAGAGAAACTCTTCGTCGTAAGGCAACTCGTCGCACGCTAGATCAAAGACTTGCAAACTGTGATAGAGCACATCGCCTTCGGGATGATACTTGGGCGATTGCTTTACATTCTCTAGCGGCAACATCAAGCTCAGGAAAACTTGAAAGCGGTCAGGCGTGTCGTCCATTTCTCCCAGTGATTGGTCGACCTGCACGTCAGGATACTCTTTAGCCATGAATTCCTCGAGCTCAGCAATGCTAGCCCGTTCGATCGGTTTACCGGTAATCGAACTTTTGAAAACGTGGTTGATCAAGCTAGCTGAATAGACAGTTAGTTCCACTGGAAAAGTATCTTTCAAGTGAATGTGCGTGTACACACGTTCGACGCCATCTTTGCGAACACGCTTGTGTTCAACATCGTAGAAAAGCATTTGCTCGTCGAGTGAAGCGGTGATGGCTTCTAGACTGTCAGAGAAGACATGCAGGTCTATGTCAGAGCCGCGACGAACGTGGCCCGTATAAGTACTGCCGATGAGTCGCGGTTTGAAACGCTCGAGCAGCCGCATGACGCGGAGTGCTACCAAACGCATCTGCAACAAATTGTCGGTACGTGTTTGGCCTTCGTGCAGTCGAGCCAACGATTGAATTTCGTCGCGAATCTCGGCGTTGGAAGGAAGGTCAGCTGGTTTCACCCAGCCTTTACAGATGTGCCGCGACGCTTTTTGTTTGGCACGGTAATATTCCGATTCTTGGCGGAAATACATTAATCGGGCAGCTTCGAAAGTAATCTGCCGACGTAGCTTGCTTGGATTCATTGAAAGCGCCATAGCCCAGGCGGCGCAAATGTGGGCTTCGTGAATGGATATCTAGAACGGGTTTGGTTCTACCCTATTACGATACACACAGACCTCGCCAGCGAGAAGTGGTATTTTGAAGTTTCAGGGAGTGAACCAACGCTTAAGGTCCGTTATCATTACGGACGATCTGAAAGTGTGAGCCCCTGGCACTAGCCTTGTCTTTACCCACTACTTTTTGCGCCACTATAGGGAAACCTAACGTTTTCTTACTCGTGCTCAGTCCGCAGGACGGTGCTCGTGCTCGTGCTCGACCGGTCAGGGCCTTTCGAGCACGAGCACGATTACGGGTAAAGACAAGGGCGCCAGCCGCGGGTGAAGTGGCTATTCAACCAGGAGATCTTAAAATGACAACTTCGACAAAGTACGTGCCTCATCGCAAGCTGCGATTTAATTCTATTGCCGACATAAATAGTGAATTGGACAAAATCGCCGAACTCGACAAAAGTAGCCAGCTGCGCACATCCGGAAATTGGACAGCTGGTCAAATCATGGCTCACTTGGCAGCATGGATCGAATACGGCTACGACGGCTATCCTATCAAATCACCGCCTTGGTTTGTCCGTTGGTTTCTACGGACGCGGTTACCAAAAATGTTGGAGTCCGGCATGCCGCGAGGGGTCAAGATTCCTGGTATCCCTGGCGGCACAATCGGGGCGGACGATATTCCAACCGATCAAGGCATTGCTCGTTTGAAAAAGGCGTTTAAGCGTTTAGAGGTGGGCGAAGAAGCCGCTTTTGATAGTCCAGCGTTCGGCAAGATGAGCCACGAAGATCGTATTCGCTTGAACCTACGACACGCAGAATTGCATCTTGGTTACTTGAACGAGGCTTAAGGAACGATCCCGTCAGCTCAAGATCGCTTGAACCACCTTGCCGTGCACGTCCGTTAGTCGATAGTCGCGGCCAGCGTGTCGATAGGTCAGTCGAGTGTGGTCAATTCCGAGCAAGTGAAGAATGGTGGCATGAAAGTCATGCACATGGACACCGTTCTCAGCAACGACGGCACCCAGTTCATCGGTGGTACCGTGACTCATGCCGCCCTTTACACCCGCGCCTGCCATCCACGAAGAAAAACATGCGCTGTGATGGCCTCGTCCTTTATCACCATCAGCACCAGGCGTTCGGCCAAACTCGGTGGTCCAAACAACGAGTGTGTCGTCTAACATCCTGCGATTCTTCAAGTCCTTAAGCAGACCAGCGATGGGTTGGTCGATGACTTTTGCATGGTCAGCGTGCTCGGCCATGTTGCCGTGCTGATCCCAATTGTGGCTACTGCTTCCATCGACGATTTCGATGAAACGTACTCCACGTTCGCTGAGTCTTCGTGCAATTAGACACTGCCAACCAAATCCTTCGCTTTCACCACGCTTGAGGCCGTACATAGCGAGCGTCGCGTCACTTTCTTTCGCTACATCAAATGCTTCAGGAGCATCAGCTTGCATGTGAAAAGCTGTTTCAAAGCTTCGAATGCGGGCCGACAGTTCGCTGTCGTTCGCGCGTTCCTTCAAGTGCTGGTTGTTGAGAAGATCTGCAAAACCAAGTTCCAATTCTTGAAGCCCTGGTTGCTTAGTTTGCGGATTTAGGTCGGCGATCGGCTCTTTGCCACCCAAGACGCGAACACCCTGATGGTAGGCCGGCAGAAAGTCGTTGTTGAAAATCTGTGTGCCAGCATAGGGCATTTGTGGCGCGAGAGCAATGAAGGAAGGCAGGTTCTTATTTTCGGTTCCGAGTCCATAGCTGACCCACGAACCAATACTTGGGCGCGAGAAAAAGAACGATCCCGTATGCATTCCTAAGGTCGCGTTGTAATGCTCATTATCGTTGCCATTCATCGACTTGATGAGGCAGATATCATCCATGCATTCTCTGAGGTGCGGAAAGAGATCACTTACAAGTGTCCCGCAGTTGCCTCCCGGTCGAAACTCCCAAAGCGGCTTCAGAAGTACTCGCTGTTGGTTGGACAGTCCTCCGCCCGCGCCCATCATCTTTCCATCGGCTTTGAACAATTGTGGCTTATGATCAAAGGTGTCCATGTGTGACACGCCACCATTGGAGAAAATGAAGATGACTCGCTTTGCCTTGCCTGCAAAGTGCCCTGGTTTCGCGGCGAGTGGATCGTCCGTGCGCGCGCCATCCTCGGCAAGCAATTCTGACAATAATGCTGGCATCAGTAGTGAAGCACCGGCGAGCGAACGAAACATCTCGCGGCGAGGCATTCCGACTTTCGACAGATTGTGCGACATAGGGAGTCTCTAGTCCAAGTAGATGAATTCGTTCAATCGTAGCAAACCTCGAACGCATGCTTGCCATGCCTCTGCTTCAACCTCGTCTTCGCGCACAGGTTGTTTCGAAACCGAGTTGATTTGCAGCAATCGTGTAACCTGAGTTAAAAAATCGGTTACCGCCTCAGACTCTGTGCTTCGTGGAGGGCGAGCGAAGAGCAATTCATAGGCAAATGCCAGCCGTGATTCGGTGGACGTCGAATGACTCATGATCCGGGATGCAATGCGTTGGGCTTGCGCATGCACGAGCGGATCGTTCATCAGGTACAACGCTTGCAGCGGTGTTGTGCTGGTCATCCTCGAAGCGGTGCTGGTCGAGGGATCAGCACCATCGAAACTTGCTAGAAATGGATGCCGTTGTATCCGCTGCGTCATTAAATAGATGCTGCGATGATTGGTTTCATAAATGGCTTTAAACGGTTTGTGCTGAGTGAAATCCCACTTCGATTGCGGTGGAAATGGGTGCGACCCGGCTTGTGATAGATCGAGGTTGCCAGCCACAGCTAGTAGAGTATCTCGAATGGCCTCGGCATCGAGACGTTGCCGAGGAAATCCAGATAGCCACTGATTGGTCGGATCCTGTCGAATGGCTTTAGGACTTCTAGATGCTGACTGCATGTAGGCCCGAGAATTCATGATCAGTCGGTGCATCGATTTAATTGACCACCGATTGCTACGAAACTGAATCGCGAGATAGTCTAATAGCTCTGGATGAGTCGGCAGTTTTCCTTGTTTTCCGAAGTCATTAGGAGTTGAGACGATTCCTCGTCCGAAATGATGTTGCCAGATACGATTTGCCATGACACGAGCGGTCAACGGATTGTCTTCCGCAAGGATCCAATCGGCCAATTGTTCACGTCCACTCGTTGATGCTTTCTCCCCCAAGTTTGCTCCACCAAGCACTGTAAGAAATTGCCGTGGAACGATCTCACCTTGCCGCGACGGATCGCCCTTGATTTGAATAGCGACATCTTCGGGACTTTCTACATCCGCTACTGCATAGGCGGTCTCGACAGGCGGTGACTGTTGAAAATACTCTTTGGCTGCTAACTCGGCGGCGGCAAGTTGTTGTTTCGCCTCTTCCTTCTTAGATTCGTCCAAGTTCTTCAGCAAGTCCTTCAGTTTCTGTACAACCGAATCGAGTCGAGCTTGTTCCTTGGTTCTTTTGTGCAGTGACTGTTCGACTTGGGCTCGTTGCTCGCGGGGTACGAGAGGCACAAAGTCGCGCTGCTTTTTGTCGAGTTCTATGCCTGGCCAAGGATAACGCGTACTGTTAAAAATGCCGTATAGACCATAGTAATCGCGGGCAGTGATAGGATCGAATTTGTGATCGTGACACCTCGCACAGCTTACGGTCATCCCAAGAAAAGTCCGGCCGAGATTGTCGATGGTATCTTCAATCGTCAAATGCTGCGGGTAGTCATCCACACGTGAACCAAAGCGCCGTGAGTTTGCCAAGTAGCCCGTCGCTATCACTCGGGCATTGCACTGTTCGTTGTTATCGCCGCCGCGAAGATCACCAGCCAATTGATCGCGAACAATCTCGTCATAGGGTAAATCTCGATTGAACGCCTCTATGACCCAATCACGATATCTGTGAATCTGTGGAATGGGATAGTCGGAGTTGTCACCGGCTGTGTCTGCATAGCGAACAACATCTAGCCAATGCCGTCCCCAACGTTCACCATATCGGGGCGAATCAAGTAATCGTTCAATGACTCTCGCAAACGCTTCTTGAGTGTCATCGGCTTGGAAAGCATCAATTTCTTCAGGCGTCGGTGGCAAACCGATCAGGTCATAAGTGGCTCTGCGTATGAGCGAGTTTTTGTCCGCTTCCGGAGCTGGACTCAGTCCTTGTTCTTCTTGCTTGGCGAGGACAAAACGATCGATTTCTGAGTTGGGCCATTGATCCAACTGGACAGCCGGAACACTTGGGTTTTGAATCGGTTTCAACGACCAAAACTGCTTGGCGGCATCAATATCGATCTGCTTGCCGATGTGCTTGGTGGCGCTCGACCGGGGATCTGGAGCACCGATTGTTACCCAACGTTCAAGGTCCGCTATCTCGGCCTCGGTTAGTTTATTGTCGGGAGGCATCTGCATGTCTTCGTTCGTATAACGCACGGCCTCTAATAGAAGGCTACGCTTCAGATCGCCAGCAACAATGGCTGGCCCCTTCGAACCGCCTCGCCGTATCGTCGCTCTTGAATCGACTAACAAGTCACCTGCCAGTTCTTTCGACTCGGCGCTGTGGCATTCGTAGCATCGATCTACAAGCAACGGTCGAATCGACTTTTCAAAGAATGCGAGATCTTCAGCAGTAATTGGTGCAGAGCCGTCGTATTCACCTTTCCAGAGCTCGACACCAGAAAAATTCGCTGCTCCACCTTGGCTCGTCAGAAGGATTTTATGGTCATTTTTGACCTTTACCGGCCAAGGCCCAAGCTTTTCCCAATGTCCGGCTTGGCCACTGTTGTATTTATCGACAGTGGTTCGCCCGTTGACTTGGACAGTGTAAGTTTCAGGGTTGTTGTCTTCCCACACATATAAAAAGAGTGTGTAAGTTCCCTCGGGGATGTTGTTGAGTTCGACACGATTACCACCGTACCGACTGCTGCGAATCATCTTCGCTCGTTCAATTTCAGTCGCCGGAATCAACGTTACGTTTTGATTTTCAAAAGCTGAATCATTACAACTGTAATTCGAAGAGTCCTGACCTTCCCAATTGTTGCCGTCAATGACAACCTGGGGACCATTTAGATTCAAGCCTCGAAAGAAGGTGGCTTCGTCGGCAGCGTTAGCCGTGGCTGCAACGAGCATCGATAAAGACGCAGCCAACCAGTATTGGGTACGGTACCCCATTGCAAAGTCCTTCTTCGCGTCAAACCATTTTCTCTATCGGATGTTCGCGCTTGTTAGATGGATGCAAAGTACTTCCTCAACCGCGCCTTGTTTCATTTTAGCTAAGAAGGCGACCAATTGGGTAAGTGGATGCCAAAATCCTTAATTTGAATAGTGTGCCACTGGCTTTGGCAAACCAGTGGCACACAAATCCAGAATTCACAACCGAAGCGGAACTGGCTATTGTCCCAGGACGTAAGCAAAGATCAGTGGGGCGACAATGGTAGCGTCGCTTTGGATCATGAACTTCGGACATTCCGCGGATAGTTTGTTCCAAGTGATCTTTTCATTCGGTACTGCACCAGAGTAGCCGCCGTAACTGGTGACTGCATCGCTGATCTGCGAGAAGTAAGCCCACAAGTTGGTTTCCTCATCGAGATCTTGAATCAACATGGGCACCGCGCAGATTGCAAAGTCACCTGCGATACCACCGCCGATCTGGAAGAATCCGATCGGTGCGGATTTACTCTCGCGGCGATACCATTCGGTCAGCATCTGCAGTTGCTCGGTACCGCTTTTAAGCGCCGCATGTGACTTGACGGTGCCATCCATGACACGAGCCGTGAACATGTTGCCGAGCGTGCTGTCTTCTGAGCCCGGCGATACTATGGGGATCCCTTTTTGTTTGGCAGCGTAGACCCAGCAGTCTTCGAGCGGTATTTGGTAGTGCTGCTTGAGGTCCTCTTCTTCGAGCACTTTGTAAAAATACTCGTAGGGGAACTTGCCTTCGCCTTTCTCAGCCTGTTCAACCCAATACTTGGTCAATCGTTCCTGCATGTGCATCATGACCGTTTCTGGAATGCAGGTATCAGTGACGCGATTGAACCCAGAGTCTCTAAGGTCCACTTCGTCTTGAACGCTAAGCGCTCGCCAATCCTTGATGACTTTGTATTCGTTGTGAGCGAAGAGGTTGAAGAGGTCTTCTTCGAGGTTAGCGGCTGTGCAGCTGATCGCGTGTACTTTGTCTTGGCGAATCATCTCGGCTAGCGAAACACCGATCTGTGCGGTGCTCATGGCTCCAGCTAGTGAGACTAGCATTTTGCCGCCACCTTCTACAAAGTCTTTGTAGGAACGAGCTGCCGCCAGTGTTTCGCGAGCGTTGTAGTGTCGGTAGTTTTTTTCCATGAACGCGGTTACGCTCATTTGGCTCGCTCCTCTGGTTTGTCTTGGTAGCTTTTGTCTTGGTAGCTTGTTGCCAGCCGCCTTCCCGGCTCGTCTCACTGCTGGTGTGACAGCGGCTGGGTGTGCCGCGATTTCAAATCCCCTGGCTGGAAGCTGGGATGGCTGAAAGTCGGTAGCGGAATGCTTCAAGCATTTCGTTCATGCGACTTCGGCCCTGCAAATTCAATCTCCGAAAGCCTTGACGGCTTCCGCTACGGTATTCATCCACGACTTTTATCCATGCCAGCTGGAAGCCTAGGCTACGTTCTCTGCCTCGAAGACTAGGCTACTAGTCTAGCGCCATCGGCATAACTACGTAGGCGTAACCGTCTTCGGTGGTCAGCAGTGCAGGTTGTGTACCTGAAACCACGTCCATCTTGAATTTCGATTCTGGTTCTAGGACTTTTAAGAAATCACTTACGAATCGATAGTCTAGTTTTAAACGAATGGCTGCCCCGGTGTAATCGATTGGCAATTCAACGCGGCTTTGGCCAAGGTCGGCTGTTTTAGCGGTCAACAACAATGTTCCATCGCCAAATTCAAAATCCAAGCCGCGAGTCTCTTGGTCGGCGACGATTGCCGCTTGACGAATGACGTTGAAGAACGGCCCTACGGACAAATCGATCGTCACCGATTCCGTTCGCGAAGGAATGACTTGACGCCAGTTTGGATAACGGCCTTCAACCAATCGCGAATAAATCGTACAGCGACTGGTTCGGAGCAGGACATCGTTTTGCCGGGCTGCTATGTGAACGACTTCTTCTTTGTCGCCGATAGAGCGTTCCATGAGGCTTAACGACCGCGTTGGAATGATGGTCGTATTACCTGAGGTCTGATGGCTCCCAACGCTTTTACCTTTACCGTTCATGCGAGCCAAGCGACGGCCATCGGTGCCGACTGCCAGAACCTCTTCGCCGTTTAACTCCATGAGCACGCCGCCGAGTGCGAACCGCGAACTGTCCGGGTCGGTGGCAAAGCTCGTTCGCTTGACCATTTCCTTGAACAGTCGAGCTGGAATCTCGTGATAGACTTCCTCTTCAAAAGCGATGACGCTCGGGTATTCGTCAGGATTGGCGCTGGGCAGTTTAAATTCTGAGTGCAGGCCTTTGATGATCGTGGCTGATTCGTCGGTTTCAAAAAACAATTGATCGTCGCTGCTTTCGCGGAGGATCATACCGACCCGGCCAACGTGCAGCAGAGCTTTGCCTGGGGATTGGACGTCTACGCCATCAACATCGATGCGGATGCCGGTTTCCATGTCGGTGGCCATCAAGGTCACACGCTCTTCGCTCGCGTCGATCTTGATGTTTTGAAGAATCTCTTTGGGGCTGCGCGATTGGGCGACGCTCCCTGCCAATTGGAAAGCTCCGGCTAGTTTTTCACGATCGCACGAGATTTTCATAGTGATTGACACTCCAACAGACCACTTACGCAAATTTTTCTAAGTGGTTGTTGTACTACTTCAGCGAACTTTGCAAAACCCGCCCCATGGCAACAAAAGCAAAGTTTGATTCAAGCTGCTTTTCTGGTTTGTCTTCTATACCTTAGATATATCTATAGTAGTAGTAGGAAGAGCAACGGCAAAAAGTGTTTTCCACAATGGCGGCGGCGGTTGTAATTGGCGTCCAGCTCTAGAGTTACATGAACGAGTTGACAGGCAACTGACAGTGCAAAAAAAGCGCAGCGAGTGTTGGTTAGCGTTCGCTAAGTGTTACTTATTTGGCGTTTGCTGACACGCGACAGCGACGGCCGAAATAAGGAGGCTTTTAGCCAACGATCGTAGACATAGCATCAACAACTTGTTCACAGAGACAAATTGGTCTGATTGAACAGGCTAAAATCAAATTGGTGGACTGGCGGAAGAATGAAAACCGACTTTACAGCAACCTAGAGGCCATAACGAGCAACAGATACGTGGGATATCGAGGTGGACGCTGCCAGCGTCACTTCGGCATACTGGACGCTAGCAGCGTCCACCACGGGATACCGGATGCTAGCAGCATCCACCATGGATGAAAGCTTGAGCGAAGAACAGAGAATTTTCTTGGAGCGTGACCGAACGTGTCAAAAGAGTAGCGATTATTAAGTTTGTCGGGGGAAGAGCCCGTTCGGTAGAGGCCAGGCAAAGCCTGGCTCTAGTAACATTAACTAGCGATCTAAGGAAAGGTCTTCGATGTCGAAGTTTTATGTAATTTGTGGTTCGCAAAATCTGGTTGTAACAGCTCCGTCGGCTAAACACGCGGCGCTGAGACTTTTGGATGAAGCATTGGGAGCGCATCTATGGATTTACGAAGATGCAGGGCTACTCGAACAGGATCGTCACGATCATTTGGTGTTAGAAGCTCTGATGCACCTGGGAACCACAATATCGGTCAGCGAGCGAGGTCTTGGCAACAGCGAAGCGGGAAATTTTGGCGTACCCGAGCTGCTAACGGAGTGGCATAAACTGATGACAGGAATCAGCCGTCTGCTCGTCGTCGCCGGACTTGACCCGCGTCGAGTGTTACCCAAAGTGATTGGCAATAAGATTAATCCTAAAAACCCACGCTAATTGAAACGGTGGAAACTAAGCCAGCGGACGAGACGCCGCGGTCCCTACGGGGACCAATAGTTGCGGGTCAGCATAAGAATAATGCCAACTCCGTTGAGACAAGCGCACAGGGCAGCAGTGGATTTAACGGTCCAACCGCTAAGGGAAACGATGCAAATGATAGCGGCAATCAGGGCTACAGGTGCAATGAAATACTGCGCAATTCCAAACGAACCCACCCACCATTGCAAGGTCGTGTGTGAAGCATGAAGTCTTTTCATCTTGTCAAGCGTTCGCTGTTCAGCTTCACTGTAAGGGGCGCCGAAAGTGACTTCAGCTGGCGCATTGCCTTCCTCCATAGCCAATGCAGCAGCGGAATTTTGGCGGCGTTCATAAATTAGGTCATCTGATTTCTCAAGGACAACATCAAGTTCTGGTATCACCCAACTCTCTAGGCCGGCGTATTGGCGTGGAAGAAAATGCTCGCTTTCAACGTTCAGATATTCAATGCGGCAGGCAATGCAAACGACTACAGCGGTTAGACAATAGCACAGAATCAATAGCCACTTACTCATCATTTTGCCTTTTAAGCGATTCAATCATTCCTAGATAGAAGTTCGATTTCGACGTCATTCTTTGCAGCCGCTAGTTCGGAATCTGATTCGAGAAGTTTGTCTATTTTCTTACATGAGTGTAACACAGTGGAATGGTCGCGACCTCCAAAATACTCGCCAATATGCTGCAAACTGAGCGTCGTCATGCGACGAGATAAATAGATTGCGAGTGACCGACCGCGGACCACTTTTGATTGACGTGTTGATCCTCGCAATTCGGTAAGCTTGATGCCTAGTCGCTTAGCGACGGCTTTAGCGATGGATGCAACGGTCGGGACGGTTCCACTGGAAACCTGAGCCGCGATAGTGGCAAGCACAGTTTTATCAACAAAACCACTGATTTTTCGATGTTGACTGGCCAAGTTTACAAAAGCGTCGAGATCAAGCGCGTTGAGTGAAGAGGCTTGCTGACGAGCAAACTTGATCATCTCACCAAGCGGCAGCTCGGGATCGATTCGCTTGACGAGCAGTCGCAAGATCTCATCCGCGGTGATCGAACTGGGGGCATGCAATTCGACGGAGAGCCCCGCAACCAAGCGACTTGCTAAGGCCGGCAATACACCTGATTCAGGAGCAGGTAAACGTGACAAACATACGATAACGGGCCTCTGCTCAGCCTCTAACGCATCGAGCGACGCAATGAATTCTTCCTGAGCCGCAACTTTCGAAAATACAAATTCCAAATCGTCAATCACCAACAACTTGCAACGCCGGTGACGGTTGCGAAAGTGCTCGATGTCGTCGATTTCGATTGCTGCTTCATAATCGCGGCAAAAGCCTTCGCCGGTTGTAAGGTGCAACGGCCGAGCACCCGTCAACCGCGACCATTGGACTGCCAAAGTCACTGCTAAAGAGGATTTACCAACACCTTTGGATCCAAAAAGAACGACTGGTGAGAGATTGGCCAGTGCGCTGATTTGTGATTCCGAAAAAAGATAATCGAGGGTGGAATTTTCAGGACCCACGCAGAAAGAAGGCAAAATCCAACCGCGTTCGTCAGTCGCAGTTTGAAGACGGCGTACCGAAGCGGGCTGTTCAAGTGGAATAAGCTTAATCGAGTCAGAGGTAGTGGCCACAGACGGCGATCTTGGTGGTATAGGCAAACGTTAGAGCGTCCGAGCAAAAAAGCAAACTTGATGAACATTCTAATGCGAGGACGATCGCAAAGTGAGAAAAACAAATAAAAAACTTGCTTCTAAAATCGGTGCTGTCTTCGTAGCCTAGGCTTCCAGCCTGGGGGTATTTTGATTTCTAACCAAGCTACCCAAGCAAAGCCTCAAAAAACACAAAAGTCACGGGTGGGACAAAAGTCCCATCCTACACCGACCGCAATTTCCGAACGGTTCGAACGATCCGAGAAATTCCGTCGTCTAATTCTTCATCAGTGTTCATTCGCGAGAAACTAAAACGAAGAGCTGAACCGACGGTTTGTTTCGGTAATTGCATCGCCTGCAAAACATGCGAAGGCCGGCCACTGCCGCTTGCACACGCCGAACCGGTGCTGCAAGCAATTCCTGCCATGTCCAAAGCCATTAATAACGCTTGGCGATCCGTTCCGTGAAACGCAATATTCGACGTATGCGGGAGCCGAAAGGTGTTTTTGGAAATGATTTCAATGTCGGGGAGTTGGTCGCCCAAAGCTTGCTCAAACAAGTTACGACTATTCGCTAGTCGTTCGTATTGGCCGTTCGAAGCAGCTTCCAGGGTCAAACTAAGAGCCAAAGCAAAGGCGTCGGCTAAAACAACCGGTTCGGTGCCTGGCCGAATGGCAAGCTGCTGACCGCCGCCGAACAGCATCGGTTGGACGCTTAGGCCGTGACGAACGATGAGAGCCCCCACTCCAGCTGGACCATGCAGCTTATGCGCAGTTAGCGTAATGGCATCTACACCAGAGCCCTGCATTGAAAAGGGAATTTTTCCAACCGCTTGGACAATATCGCTGTGCACGACCGCTCCAAAACGATGACAAAGTTCACAGATAGCGGACAGATCTTGCAAGACGCCTGTTTCATTGTTTCCCAGCATGATGCTTACCAGACCAACTCGGTCCCCCTTTGCATCGGCGAGAACTAACCATTCTTCGAGTACATCCAGTCGAACGCGGCCTAAAAGGTCGACAGGTAGGACCTGAACCCTCGGCGACCACTCAGCCGCAGCTTCAAGAACACTTGGATGTTCGATGCCGCAGATGATTGAATTCGTCAAGTTTGCGACAGGCTGATGGAGATTATCATCCTTGGGGCGGCAAAGCCCGGCAATGGCAAGATTATTCGCTTCCGTCCCACCACTGGTAAGGATGACCTGAGCCGTGTCCATCCCCACAGCCGGGGCGTCGACTAGACGCAGGAGATCCGCCTTAGCCTTTTCCAGCACTTTTAGCGAAGCCCGGCCGGCACGATGTTGACTAGAAGAATTAGCCAACTTTTGAGCATAGAGCTCCTGCATTCGAAGCGCGACTACAGGGTCGATCGCAGTGGTGGCGTTATTGTCAAAATACAGAGTGTCCACCAGATTTGATCTCGAAAATCGAAAGAGTTCCAGCACTTGTTAGTTGCTGGTCGGGTACTTACTAAGCACTGTTTTAACTGTAGTCAACTCGTCAGCGTTCTCGTCGACTCGCAACTTTTCAGCGTGTGCCGTTAAAGAGGCTGTTACTTCGGCGTTGATCATGGTCGTGAATTCCGCGTCCGTGGAATCGACCTTGGCCAACTCCATGATCTTCGGTAATGCGTGGTAAAGTTCCAAGTCGACTAAGTCGCGGACTGCAGGCCACAATGTCTTGGCTCTTGTAGGGTTGTCTGTACTCCAAGTGGTCCACAATTCATCGGCGGAACGTCCACTAAAGTAGCTGTTCAAAACGTTAGCGGGACCTTCCATGATGGACGGACCGCTTTGCAGTTTTATTAAGTCCCATCGCGCCGGTTTGATGCTCGCTCCACTGAAATATGAATTTGGGAAGGCCGTAGTGGTAGTCAGGGAATTAGGTAATTCACGGAGAATTCCGGTAAGTTGTCGACCTGTAAAAGGATCGCGACGGTACCAAAAAGTTCGGACTGTCCAGGAACCAGTATCAAATTCGGCGCCGGTCACGACAGTTGTCTGCAAATAACCAAAAAGCAGTGTGATAAAGACACCGATACTGATAAACGCTATGGGAAAGGTCCACTGAAAGCGGGCCACCTGTTTTGCATTTGTCGTTTTGCTAGCTTTAGTAAGGGTAGACATAAATACTGGAAAAATCGTTAGTGTCCCGTCGGACTTTGCGTGCTATAAAATGCATTCTCGCGAGGGGTTTAAACTTCGCGCGCTGGCTGACGAACATGGATGTTGGATTAGGTGGAGCGAGTCTTGATTAATCTTAGCGCTAGAAACTCGCGGAAAGTACTGAGCTTGACGACAACTAGTCGAACGAAGTACTGGTTTTTTATACACTGTTTGGCCGATGTTCGCACCACCGAGGCATCGCATGCTCCTGAAATCCAGACTGAAGACTTGAGCCAGGCAGAAAAGCGGCGGCGAATTGAAGCGGTTTTGTTTCTGTCTAGGGAGGCGGCAAGTAGCCGAAAATTAGCAAAATTGGCTGGGTTGGCGGACGCAACAGAAGCGCGTACACTGGTCCGCCAGCTAAATCAGCAATATGAACAAGACGGTCGCGTTTTTCGAATTGAAGAAGTAGCTGGCGGAATGACGATGCTCACACGCCCCCAGTTCGCTCCCTGGTTAAGACGCCTAGCACATCTGCCAAGAGTGACTAAGTTATCGCAATCAGCTATGGAGACATTGGCGGTGGTGGCCTATCGACAGCCAGTACTGAGAGCGGATGTCGAAGCCATTCGTGGCGTCGGCTGTAGTGAAGTTTTAAAACAACTGATGGAAACCGAATTGGTTAGGATCAGCGGTCGAAGTGAAGACTTGGGCCGCCCCTACCTTTACGGAACCACCAATCGTTTTTTACAAATATTTGGACTGCGAAGTGCTGATCGGTTACCCCGAGCAGACTGGGTAAACGAAGCCCGATTAACGTCGCAGGCCACTGGAAGTAACCTTGAATCTTCGTTTGAACATGACCCAGGGACAGGCTCAGAAGCAAAGGAGTCCACTGTGAAGATGAGCTTTTCGGCGACAGCGTTAATTGAACCCCCCATCGATGAATTGCGAGATACAACGCTGTCCTCGCAACTAGTTCGCGCTGAAATCGATGATGACGATGACGACTTCGATGACGACGACGATGATGTCGACGACGATGATGTCGACGACGATGACGACTTCGATGACGACGACGATGAATTAGAAGATGATGAAGAAGAAGACGCCGAAATAGAAGGCGAGGAAGTTGCCGACGAAGAAGAAGAACTCGACGACGAGGAAACGGAAGACGACGAGTGGGAAGAAGTCGACGACGAAGAAGAAGATGATGAATGGGACGACGAAGAAGATGAAGACGACGACGATGACGATTGGGAAGAGGAAGATGACGAAGAAGAGGAATGGGACTGAGTGCTTCATCCGAACTCGCATCGTCAGCACGGGATCCTAGACTTCAGTTAACTAATCCCACGGTGCTAAATTCACAGTGCTGCGCATGATTAGCGTCGTGTCCATTCTGTGTACTATCGTTAAGCCAGCTCTCGCGCCGCGAGCGCTGGCTTGCTTGTTTCACGGAGATCTAACTCAACAAAGGCGTCACCTATGCTGCCTGGTGTCACCGTCACCTGTTTTCTGCTCAGCTACGTAATTGCATTGTTACTCGAATTGAGCCGCATGGCGGTCCGTTTTCCGGGACGCAATCTGATTCTGATCGGCATGCTTGGTTTAGGCTGGCTTGCGCACACACTGTTTCTGGTAAACCAGTTAAGTGGCGGAGCTGGAGGCGCTTCACCCCTGTGGCTCTCAAGCTGGTTTCAATGGGCCATTCTCGGCGCATGGGGCCTCGCTGGAACTTACCTGTTCCTATTGATCCGCAATCCGCAGTCCGCCATCGGCGTTTTCCTAACGCCACCCATTTTAGCTTTGATTGTTCTCGCGGTAGTGGTCCGAAACTCTCCACCCTTCTCGCCTGAGACCACCGTCGGAGTGTGGCGTGTGATTCATGGAGTAAGTTGGCTAGTCGGTACGATGTTCATCTGCTTCGGGGTAGCTTTCGGAGCCATGTATCTTGTGCAGTCACGTCGGCTGAAATCAAAACGGCGACCCTCGAAAGGGTTTAGCTTGCCAACCCTCGAATTTCTACAATCGATGAACCGCATGAGTTTGTTTGTCAGTGTGATTGGTCTTGGTCTCGGTATGATTTCTGGTGTCGCGATGAATGTTGGCGAAGACGGCAAGATTGCGTGGCTCAGCGGTGGAATCGTGTTTACGTTTGCGTTGTTCATCTGGACGCTTGTTGCCGCAATCATGGAAGTGGCATCACAAAGTTCACTTGGCGGACGTCGCACAGCCTATTTGGCAATCGCGAATTTTGTTTTTCTTTTACTCGTCCTCGGCATCGTGTTGTTCTCTTCACATGGGCAAACGCAGAAACCAACCACCCAAACGCCGACTGCTCAGAAAAAGTGGGTCACTCTTAGCGAGTGTGACCTTGCTCTAGGAGCTGAATTTACACGTAATTTAACAATAAGTGAGAACATGGCGGAGGTCTCCGTCTAATGTTCTGGAGAATGATCGGTTGCAGCCATCATCGAACGCCGCTCGAGATACGTGAAAAACTCGCGTTTTCGCCCGATCAAGTCCGTCAAGCGCTCTCTGTTTTCTCATCGCGCTTTCCAGAAAGCGAGTCGGTCCTGCTCAGCACTTGCAACCGAGTTGAGCTTTACACGGCAACGCAGTCGTTAGAACGATTGCCAAGCGCAGCAGATCTGGGTGGCTTCCTCGCCGACTTTCACAAACTGCGCGTCGAGGACTTTCAAGAACAACTCGCTACAACCGAAGACGAGCAAGCCATCAAGCATCTGTTCATGGTTGCCTCCAGTCTAGATAGCATGATTGTCGGTGAAGCCCAGATTTTGTCGCAAGTGAAAAGCGCCTACGAATTAGCGTGCGAAGGCGCGTCAGCGGGCGGCCTAATGCACAGCGCTTTTCAACGCGCCACAGCAGTCGCTCGACGCATCACCAACGAAACCGAAATCCATCGCCGTCGTATCAGCGTCCCCAGCGTAGCGGTCAGCGAAGTCGCCACCCAATTCTTCGAGCGCTTCGATGACAAACGCATCCTCCTGATCGGCGCTGGTGATATGGGTACCGAGACTCTCAAGTACCTCACCGATGCCGGCGCCAAACAGATACGCATCGTCAATCGCAATCCTGAACGGGCGATCGAGTTGGCCAAGCAATTCGATGCCCTGACGGCGCCCTGGGATGCGTTGGAAACATGCGTCAGTGAAGCTGATTTGGTGGTTTCAACAACTAGTTCGAACGAACCGATTTTTTCACTCGAACGATTTAAAAAAGTTCTGCAACGTCGCAAACGACGCGCAATCTTGATATTGGATTTAGCGGTACCCCGCGACTTCGATGCTGCGATCTCGGATTTGCCAGATGTGTACGTATTCAGCGTTGATGATTTGCAAAAGGTCTGTGATCGCAACATTGAACTGCGTCAAAAAGAGTGGCCCCGAGCCGAACGAATTGTCCAGGAAGAAACTCAAAAATTCATGGCGGAGATGATCCATCGCGGCAGCGGCCCGACGATCAAACTCCTTCGCGAACAAGCCGATCGAATCAAACAAGAGGAACTTCAGCGGCTGCTTGGACGCTTGCAGCCATACGGTTTAAGCGAGAATATTGAAAATGAAGTCTCCATCTCTTTTGAGCGTCTGGTGAACAAGTTGTTGCACCCGCCGCTCCAATCTCTGCGAGAAAATGCCGACACATCGCACCACGCCAGCATGCTCGACGCTCTCCGGAAACTCTTTCAACTTCGCGAATAGAATCCCCCGACTGCCCATGTAATTTGGCCGCAAAGTGGCGGCTAAGGCTAAATTCTGTCTACAATAGTGTGCCGCCCGCAACAGTGCCGCCCGCGCAGTGCCGCCCGCAACAGTGAGCCGACGGCGCTAGTAGCCGCGGGTGAACGAAGTAGTAGTCTTCATCACGAATAATCCAATATTTGCATCCAGACCAAGCGAAAACACCATTAGACAGACCGTGAAAATCCAAACCACCCTACTTCGTTCACCCGTGGCTAGCGCCAGCGGCTCACAACTGCGTTCAGCCCACCTCAATTCACACCTCGGAACACCGCGCTATGTCGAACTTCACAAGCATCGCTTCTCATCTCGCCATCGTCGGCTGCATGCTTTCGGTTTTAGTTCCTTCTTCTGCCAAGGCACAACCCAAAACCGCTACTCAGCTATTACCCAAGACAACAATCCTTTACACCGAAATTCCTGATCCACCGAAATTGATAGCACTCGCACTGAAGCATCCCCTACGATCAGAAATCGAACAGGTACCAGCCTATCGAACAGCCATCAAGTCTCCGGAGTTTCTAAAGTTTCAACTTGGCGTCGGCCTTTTTGAAGGCCACATGGGGATGCCTTGGAATGAAGCCCTGTCATCAATCGGCGCCGGCGGTATGTACTTTGCCTTTGACGCCAAGTCACAAGGGGCAGCGGTTCTGATCAAAGCCAAGGACCTCGAGACACTCATCAACCTACGTAAAGCGATCTTTCAAGCTGTCCAACTCGCATCGCAAGGTAAACCCGATCCAATCAAGAAGGGCGAGTATCGTGGCTTAACCGCTTACGAGATCAACAATGCGAGAATTGCAGCTCTCGATTCTTGGTTGCTGATCACCAACAAGAATGATCTTGCTAAACGAATCATTGACCAGCATCTCGACGGCGGAAGCGATACACTTGCCAATCAAGAGAACTTCATTGAGGGAAGTGCTACGAAGCCAGAATCTTTTACCGCTTGGTCATATACGGACATCGAGACGATTCGAGATGCCGGTTCAATGAAAGAACTTTACAGTGGTCGCACCGACAACATTGTGGCTGAAATGCTCTTCGGAGGACTTGTAAGTAATCTTAAAAACACGCGTTACAGTACGGCCGCACTTTCGATCGATAATGCCCAAGTTCAGTTGTCAGTGCGCACGCCGCACAGTGCAGAGTGGACCGCCGGTCGCGAATACTATTTTGGTCCAGATAACAGCGGACAAGCCCAAGAACCAATCGTTTTGCTAGACAGCATTTTTACACTCAGCACCTATCGCGACCTTTCGCAAATGTGGCTTCGCGCTGGCGATCTTATGACCGACAAAGCCAACGACCAACTCGCTCAAGCCGACGGTCAGCTCACCACATTTTTCTCGGGCAAAGACTTTGGTGAAGACATTCTTGGATCGCTCTATCCCGAATTACAGCTCGTTGTCACACGTCAAAACCCTGAGGACTTTGTGGTCAAGCCGGCGATCAAGTTGCCAGCCTTCGCTATCGTCGCCCGCCTGCGCGAGCCGGACACGACAGTGCCGCAGTTCCGTCGCGTTTTTCAGAGTTTAATTGGCTTTATCAATGTCTTGGGCGCAATGAACGGACAACCGCAATTGGATCTCGCAATGGAATCAACTGAAAAAATGAAGCTGATCGCGGCAACCTACGTACCCGAGTCCAGCGACACAGATTCCAAAGCCAAGATCAATTTCAATTTCTCACCGTCACTCGTGTTCGCTGGCGATCGCATGGTTCTATCCAGTTCAAAACAATTAGCCACCGATCTTGCGCAGGCAGATGCTCCCGCTGCCGATAAGAATGTTGGTGACCAGTCCAAGTCAAACACCGTCGCGTTCCTCGAAGTCCCAACGTTGATAGAGATTCTGGCTGACAATAAAGCTCAACTCATCGCTCAAAACATGCTCGACAAGGGGCACTCTCAAGAAGCCGCAGAGCAAGAGATCGCGATTCTAATGGCCCTCCTAGGCTTGTTCCAAGCGGCTGATGTGACACTCTCAACATCGGCCGGTTCATTGCGTTTGGAAAGTACACTTCGATTCGCTGAGTGACACGTGGCACCGGGGACGTCCTGTTTTCCGGACCGGGACGTCCGTCCGCACATGGCACCGAGAGTCTTGAAATTTGTAAATTGCCTTCTCGCCTTTGAGTCATAAACCCAGACCTATTTTTCCCCCATAGGCGGCAGGTCCAACAGTACGGTCCCGATCCCTATTTGCAGCTTTTTGCACCCTTCCCATCATCCTGAATATTAGGAATAACCCTTCCGCCAATAATCGCCATTTATATCCGCTAGTTGGACTTAATTGTTTTGGATGGAATTCACGACTTATATTTCTGCGGTGAATACTGTCCAAAACGGAGACTGATCATGGCGGAACGGCTGAGCGCGCGGTTGCTGAACGAAGAACGAGACTTTCAACTGCATGAATTGTTCTTTTCCACTACGGATACTCGGGGCGTCATTTGTCACGGAAATGAAGTCTTTGCTCGCGTTTCTGCGCTAAGCCTCGAAGAGCTGATGGGGTCGCCACATAGTATCATTCGCCATCCCGACATGCCGCGAGCGGTGTTCAAACTCTTCTGGGATATGATTCGTTCTGGAAAAACTATTGCTGCCTACGTCAAGAATTTGGCATCGGATGGAAGATACTACTGGGTGCTTGCGGTAGCCATGCCCATTGAAGGTGGATACCTTTCTGTACGGATGAAGCCGAGTAGCGAGCTGCTGCCGGTGGTTCAGCGAATCTACAATCAAATGCTCGTCGTAGAGCGGACTATCGAAGTCGAGCCCAAAAAACGCATCGCAGCCATAGAAGCTTCGACGGCACTGCTCTATAAGCAACTGCTAGAACTTGGTTTTCAAACTTATGAAGACTTTATGCTTCATGCCTTGGCGACTGAACTGAGCAGTCGACAATCGAAGCTTGCAGCATCCACTACGAGCCGTCCCAGAAACCATCAGACAAGTAGCTACTCAAATCAATCACGTGATCTCGATTTCCTTTTTCCTCTCTTGCAAGCATGTCGCACGTTGGATGGCGAACTCAATGTAGCCTTTGATCAACTTGAGAAATTCAAAGAGATGAACATCAAGTTGTCGAACGATTCAGCCAGCGTGCTTCGGTCGGCTGAATCGATTCGCAGCTTGTCGATGAACGCGAAGATCGCAGCCAACAGGATGGGAAATCAGCACACGACTTTGCTCGTGGTCGCTGATTCGTTAGGGACCGTCTCTCACAATAGTCAGTCCGTAATCACCGAGTTGGCTTCACGAATGCAGGCCGCCATCGCCGTCCTCAATCAGTTGATGTTTGATGTTGCTGCCACCAAACTTCAATGCGAAGTTTCAATACAGTTCTTAGAGGAGCTCCTTGCCAGCGATCTCCAAGAGATGGATGCAAAGTTGGAAAATAGTCTAAAAACTCTTTTCCTTCAGATCGTTTCCCGTGTTGGCTCAGTCTTTGACCATCTGAAGTGCACAGAAGGTCGAATGCTCGAATTGCAAACGCAGCTCGATCGACTCGAAAGAAACAACCGTACTTTGCGCTTCGTGCAATTCGCTGGTAAGAAGGAATCAAGTGGGCAGGCGAACGGATTCGGAGTCGTTTTCCAGGAAGTCAAATCGCACATCGATGCCACCAAAGTGAATTGTGATTCCTTATCCGATTCAATTCAAGCGTCTTTGGCTCAAGTGCGTTCCATGCGCACGCTCAAGAAGAATTTGAGTGACAGCCTTGTTGTGCTGAGTGACATGATCATTCCTTGCAATTCCTATTAAGTAGGTCTCTAATCGTAAGAAACACTTACTCGTTTAAAGTGAATTACGATGACTTGGATCGGTTGGTACAACTCGCTAAACAAACCGGCTTGGACGCCACCACCAGCCACCATTGGGCTAATCTGGCAGATTCTCTATCCGATCATTCTTATTAGCTTTGGCTTTGTTTTCACTCAAGCCTTTCGTGGCAAAGTCAACTGGCTCATCGCCTTACCATTCGCGATCAATCTGGCAGCCAATCTTGTCTTCACTCCGATACAGTTTGGAATGCGAAATCTTCCGCTAGCGGCGATAGATATTCTGATCATCTGGGCAACGATCATTTGGTGCGTGGTTGTCATCTGGCCGCACTACAAATGGGTGTCGCTGGCCCAAGTCCCGTACTTTGTTTGGGTATCCATCGCGACTGTATTGCAGTTGTCCATCACATGGTCGAACTGGGGCAAATGACAATCCGTCCGTTATCAAGGTACAATGAAAGCCGCTGACTCATTTTGAGTTGGACTTGTTTGCAGAACCTTGAGGTTGCCAGAAATGCCCGTACATGACTGGAGCCGCGTTGCGGCTGGAATTTTCCATCACTTGCATCACTCCTGGATCGAGGAGATTCAGCGTGCGCTCAATGCGGGTCTCTTACCGAGCGACTACTATGCGCTAGCGGAGCAACGGACGGCAGGTTATGGGCCGGATGTCTTGGCACTTCAAGTCGATTCCGGGGACGAAGGTTTTGAAGTACCTGATCAACGCGATGTTGGGTTGATGGTTGCGAAACCACAAGTAGCTGTTACCGCTGAGACCGACATGGAGTTTTATCGGCGAAAGCAAAACGTCGTAGCTGTCCACCATGTTAGTGACGATAGAGTCGTATCGCTTGTCGAAGTTGTATCACCGGGTAATAAGTCGAGTCGAGCGGCCTTGCGTTCGTTTGTTGAGAAGACGGCACAGCTTCTCGATCAGCGAATTCACTTGTTGATTTTGGATCTGCATCGCCCCGGGAATTTTGATCCGCAGGGAATACACGGAGCGATTTGGGAAGAGATTGCCGAACCCTGGGTTGCTCCGCCTGAACGCCCACTGACATTGGTTGGGTACGAGTCAGCTCTGACAGTCCGTGCATTCATTCAACCGCTAGCGATCGGCGACGCGTTGATCGACATGCCGCTCTATTTGGAACCAGGTGGATACGTTCTTGTACCATTAGAAAGCACCTACGCCCGCGCCTTCGATGCCCTCCCCAAACGCTGGCGCAGCGTCGTAGAAGCATAAACTCATCGTCGTTAACAACATGCGGTTGTCAGCAATCACGAAGAGATCTGACAGGAAGATTGATGACAGAAAAATTAAGAATCCAATTTTCCAGTCAAAAGTATCTCGCGAAGGGAAAATGCCGATAGGACAAAACCGAACGACAAGAATGATATCTGCAAAAAATTTAACAAGGCGGACTTTATGAGACATTTATCAGCAATTGCTTTCATGGCGAACTTGGCAATAGTTGGTTGGAACGTGCAGCTAAGCACATGTAACTTGGTGCACGGCCAAGTGAACGCTGGCAGCAAGCCCAACGTAATCTTCATTTTGGCCGATGACTTAGGTTACGGCGATTTAGGTTGCTTTGGTCAAAAACTGATACGAACGCCCAATATCGATCAGCTAGCCAAAGAGGGCATGCGGTTTACTCAAGCTTATGCAGGCGCTACCGTATGCGCACCATCCCGCTGCAGCCTGATGACTGGCAAGCACAATGGACACGCGGCCATTCGAGGCAACCAGGAAGTTAAACCTGAGGGGCAAGCGCCGATGCCTGCCGATACATTCACCGTAGCGCATTTAATGAAGCAGGCTGGATACTCAACGGGCCTTATCGGCAAATGGGGCCTGGGGCATCCTGGTTCTGCGAGTACCGCCAACAAAATGGGATTTGACTATTTCTTTGGCTACAACTGCCAGCGTCAAGCGCATGAATACTATCCTGAGCATCTGTGGCGCAACGAAGAACAAGTAGTGTTCAATGGTACAAAATACTCGCACGACTTGCTTGCCGATGAGGCAATCACGTTTATAAGGACTAACAAGGCTCAGCCGTTCTTTCTTTATCTTGCTCTAACGATCCCACACGCCAAGCTGCAAGTCCCTGACACTCAAGCGTATGACGCGCAGTCCTGGCCCGACGATTTAAAAAAACTTGCTTCAATGATCACTAGAATGGACAAAGACATCGGGCGCATTATGTCGCTCTTAAAAGAATTATCGATTGATAACAATACGCTGGTAGTATTCGCTAGTGACAACGGTGCTGCCTACCGCGATCAACTCTTCCAACACTCCGGCCCATTGCGAGGTTTCAAACGCGACATGTACGAAGGAGGCATTCGCACGCCTGCCATTGTCCGCATGCCTGGCAAAATTCCAGTTGGTGTCGTGAGTCAGCAAGTGTGGACGTTTGCCGATTTTCTCCCCACCATGTCAGAATTGACAGGGGTGAAAATCCCCGGAAGCATTGACGGTGTTTCCGTCTGGCAATCGTGGCTCAGTGGGAAGGCACAGGAGCACCCACCAATCTACTTCGAGTTTCATGAACGCGGATTTAACCAAGCTGCCCGCATCGGCGATTGGAAAGCGGTGAAGATGTCTCCCATGACGCCACTCGAACTGTACGATCTCAAGAGCGATCTTGCCGAAGCGAATAATGTGGCCAGCCAGAATCCGGCCCAAGTCGAGCGTTTCGAAGCTTATCTAAAGTCGGCGCGAACCGATTCGGAGCTATGGCCCATCAAGGTAGAGAAAGCGAAGAATTCACCCAAGGTGAGCGAAGGAAATACAGGTTCGCAGCGACAGCCCAACTCGAAGAAGCCAACGTCAAAACAGGACGCGAGCAAATGACTCAAAGTCGTCGTCGTTTTCTGGCCTCATCAACGGCCGCAGTCCTGCTGCTGTCAAATTCCAATCGAGCGTGGGCTCAACCACCAAATGACAGTGGTTGGAGACAGCAAGTTCAACGCTATCTCGAAGGACTGTCACGCGATGACGGGGGCTATGGTTGGGACGATCAACAACGATCACATCTCTCACCAACCTTCGCTGTCATCGGTTGCGCGGACATTCTTTCACTCACTCTACCCAATCCGGCAAAGTTGGCTGAATACGTCCGCACGCATCATCCAATGTCCCTCAAGTCATTAGAGCAAGAGCATCGCATCTTTAGTTTTCAACAGCTTCAAAGCTTGATATGGCTCAAGGAGGACGTGGGCACCGTCCGCGATACGATCTTCGGGTGGAAGAAACCTGTCGAATACATGAAGCAGTATGAGAAGGGCGGATATCCAGTGTTCAGTCAAGAAGTTTCGGCGATCGTTTGCCGACATTTACTTGGGCAAGATCGTGGACAAATTCCCGATGAGTATGTTCATTATCTTGAACGAAGTCGTCGCGCGAACGGAACGTTCAACAATACGCCGGCAAGCGACGGAAGCGATGGCCATGTGATCAATACCTGGTGGGGATTACGTGCCGAGGTTGCCCTTCAATCGCCGTCCAAAGATGCAACCCAGACAATCGATTGGCTAAATCGCTGTCAGTACCCCAGCGGAGGGTTCACCTACCAGCCTGATGCGCGCATCGGAGCAGTGGATGATATCGCCTATACGTGGGCCGCTGTCAATTCGCTGAAGTTGCTTGGCGGGCCGCTTAAGAACCGCTCGGCTTGCATCAATTACCTACACAGCCTATTCAATGAAGACGGTGGCTTTGGTGATCGCCCCGGATGGTGCAGCAACCCGCTGGCGACTTACTATGCGCTCGATGCGCTAAGCCAACTAGATGCACTGGATTCGCTCAATGATTTAGCGGGCCATACCAAGCCCAGAGCGTCGCAGAAGGCGTCTTCGCAGGCAAAGCCGCTTCCAGAAGGATTGAACGTATACAGCATTCAGATCGAAGCTCACGGACAAGGTAGTCCCCGCGATGCGGTACTCTTAGCCAAATCGTTAAAGATACATTTGTGGGGCGCGAAGAACGCCAAGCCTGCTTGGATCCAGCGAGCTCAGGCAATCGCCGAACGTGAGCAGATCCCAGTTCGCTTCTTTGCGTCGGACGAGGAATACGGTACCTGGGTGCACGTTGACGGCATGGGTACTTACAGCCACACCAGCGATATCGTCGCACCGCCCGCGTCCAACTTCGGATCCTCGCTGGCCAATAAAGGTGTCGTCACTTGGGAGGATTTTCAGCAAGGCCGGCTCAAGGAACTGGTGTCCGCCGGTGGTCGCTTGATTTGGCAATTTGGTGAAAACGAACCGTTGGTGCGAATGCTGTTGGACGATTCCCTTCAACGAGGCGGTTTTGCGGCAATCAGCACGTTTCATTTCGGCAACCCTGACTTCACCAACAGCGAACCGTTTTTGAAACGCTACCGCATGCAGCTTCCATTCATATCTTTGCAGGACGCGCATGGCCCTGAGCCATGGTGGTTCGCCGACATGACTGAAGGCTTTCGAACTTTGTTCCTTGCGAAGGAACCGAGCTGGGAAGGTTTTTTGAATGCGATGAAGGAGAACTGGATCGTGGCTGTCCGTCACGATGCGGTTAGCCGCGAAGAAACCTGGATGCACGGCGGCCCACCATCGGTGCTCGATTTCGTCCGTCAACATACTGAACAATGGCAGTGGTGGGACAATCCGCAAATTGTTCGGCCTCCAGTCTCGATTCAGATACTAAGTTCCGATGACCGGTTCGAAACCGGTAGCCCGGACCCCCAGGCCAAAGAACAGCTCAATGTGCGTGTGCGATGCGCTTGGCACAACACGCCTCAAGGGCTGGCTAAGGAGCCCATCTACGAACTAGTAGAACTGAAACTGGACGGCCAGCCATTGCAGACTGAATTGAAGTCCAAACGCCGTCCCAACGGACAGTTTGAAGATCACTTTCATTTGGCTACGTTGCCCAAGTTGAACAGCGGCTTACATGTGTTGCGCGCGTCCCTAAGGCAACGCGGCCTTGGGAATTCAATTGATGTTGACCACGAATTTGAAATATAATCGATCAGATGTCTATCAAAGCTTCTTACGAATATTAGACTTAATAAGGATAATTTAGTTGAAACCCATCCATACCACAGCCGACCTCGAAGACGAATTGAGCCGCCCGACAGCGGGTGTACTGGATACGCTTCGATCTTTGGATGGAGATGTGATTGTGCTCGGGGCGGGGGGCAAGATGGGGCCGACTTTGTCGCGCATGCTTCGGCGTGGTATGGATAGTATTGGGCAGACTCAACGGCGTGTTGTCGCAGTATCTCGATTCTCATCGAGCAGTGCTGCAGTCGGACTTCAGCAACAAGGTATTGAAACGATCGCCTGCGATTTGATGGATCGAGAAGCGGTCAGTGCTTTGCCTGACGCTCCCAATGTGATCTACATGGCTGGTCAAAAGTTTGGAACCAGTGAAACACCTGAGCTGACATGGGTGATGAACACGCTGGTTCCGGCCATGGTGGCCGAAAAATATGCGAAGTCTCGCATCGTTGTGTTCTCGACTGGCTGCGTCTACTCACTTGTATCAGCAGCCAGCAAGGGCGCTAATGAAACGAGCCCTCTTGAGCCACCAGGCGAATACGCAAACTCATGCGTAGGCCGCGAACGGGTATTTACTCACTTTGCCAATCGTAATGGAACGCGAGCCCTTCTGTTTCGGTTGTGTTATGCGATTGACCTGCGATACGGAGTTTTGTGTGACGTGGCGACCAAGGTCGCGACCGGTGTACCCATTGATGTTTCGATGGGTGCAGTCAATGTCATTTGGCAAGGCGATGCGAACGCACGTGCGATTCAGTGTCTGGCATACACCGCTTCGCCACCCGTGGCGTTGAATGTCACTGGAATTGAACAGGTATCGATCCGCTGGTTGGCACAGCGGTTTGGTGAGTGCTTCGCTCGTGAACCGGTGCTTACTGGCACCGAAGGTCCAACCGCTTGGCTTTGGGATGCATCGCGTTCGTACGAGTTATTCGGTCCACCCGTGGTGTCTCTCAACGACATGATTGAAGCAACCGCACACTGGGTGCAACATGGCGGCGAACTGCTAGGCAAGCCAACGCATTTTGAAACGACAGATGGACGGTTCTAACTATCCATATCCCACGTTTAGACATTGCCCCGACTGTTGCGCTTCCGTACCACCCAGTGTCGAGCCCAGTATCGAGCCCTGTGCGAATACCGCCGTCTTGCACGGCGGATTGTTCTGGTTCTTACTAAAAGACTTCGCACAGTTCAAAGTGGCCGAACGGTTAAGCTTTTTGGCACCTGGTCATTAGCTGAGGCCGCAACGTCTTGTGCGTCGCGTTCTTGTGTCTCGTTTTCAGTAAGTTGCGACTCGGTGGCGACTAAGCTGTAACAAGCTCAAACTCTCGTCGCCCTTTCTACGCAGCTTTATTTTTAGTGCAAAGCCGAACAATCCGCAGAGTAAATCTGCGGGATTTCGCTCGCACGACACCTGTGGATTCAGTCCCAGCAAGTCGTGGAACAATATGGTCTAATCATTTCCCGCTGGCTCGCAACCGCGAAAGGAATCAACTAACGTGCGATTCCAAGTTCAATTTTAAATTCGTTCTTGTCAGCGACTACTTTAAGTTTAGTTCCGTGACCGTTTGACTGAGTAGTTATCTTTCTCCATTTGGCACCTCGGTCAAGCCGAAGTGCGTGTGCGAAACGTTTTGCTTCGCAAGTTGGACACGGTATTTTTAAGTGGGAATTCGCCTATTCACTTTTTTGGCGCTGGGCCTTTGGCTTTTGCGGCGGCGGCTCGCTTGGATTGATTGATTTCCTTGCGAGCTCCTTCCATGGCTTTGCGGCGGTTGGGGTTGTCAGCTTGACCAGTGAGCTCATAAAGAAAACGACTGACAAAGGTATCGCGAGGCTTGCCCCATTTCATCCGCTGCAAGGGTAGGGATAGGGTGAGTTCATCTTTCGCACGCGTGATGCCTACATAACACAAGCGACGTTCCTCTTCGACATCATCAAAATCATCTGCCAGGGAACGGCGATGGGGAAGAATGCCTTCCTCCATACCGACCATATAAACCACCGGGTACTCGAGTCCCTTGGCGCTATGATAAGTCATCAGGGCGATCGCGTTGTACTGTCGCTCTTTGTCTTTGGAACTACTGAACTCTTTGCCTGATAGAGCCACGTTGTCGAGAAAACCGGCGAGCGAAGAATTGCTGTCGTCGGCTTCGTATTCGGCAATCGCATTCAAAACTTCTTCGACGGATGATTGACGTTGTTGAATCTCTTCAGGAGTTGGATAAGTCCGCGCGATGACGTCTAAATAGTCCAAGTTAGCAATCAAAGTCTTGACCACTTCCACAAGCGATTCGCCCGCGGCAAGTCGAGCGGATAGACGATGAACGAGCGACTGCAAGGAACTCAGGCCTCGCTTGGTGGGCTCGGGGAATTTACTGATCAGCGGTTGGTCTTGCATGGCATCCCAAACACTTTTGCCTTGCGAAACGGCAGTGTGCAGCAGTTGTTCAACGGACTTTGTGCCAACCCCGCGCGGTGGAGTATTGATGATCCGCAGCAGTGAGACTTCATCTTTCGGGTTGTCTAAAATCTTTAGATAGCCGAGCAAGTCGCGAACTTCTTTGCGATCAAAAAACGATTGGCTGCCGGTCAGCGTATAAGGCACTTTGGCTTTGCGAAGTTCAGTTTCGAACACGCGAGGTTGTTCATTGGTGCGAAACAGGATCGCGATATCTTTGAACTCATAGACGGCGCGATCGACAATCCGCTGGATCTCCTCCGTAATGCCACGAGCCTCTTCGACATCATTCTTGAATTGCAGAATACGAGGTGGTTTGCCGGCCGCTCGAGCGGCTCGAAGGACTTTATCATGCCGCGTTTTGTTGAACGCGATCAAGCGGTTCGCGACCTCGAGAATCGCCGACGTACTGCGGTAGTTGGCTTCCAGTCGGACTTCGTTAGCATCGGGCCAGTCACGCTTGAAGTTCAAAATGTGCTGGACCTCAGCCCCTCGCCAACCGTAGATCGACTGATCATCATCACCCACGACACACAAGTTGCGATGAGCACCGGCGAGTTGCGTGATAATGGAATACTGAGTTTGGTTGGTGTCTTGATATTCGTCGACGAGCACATGGTCATAGCGACCGGCTTCTTCAAGGCGCACGTCTTCATGCTTGGCGAATAGTTCTTCAGTGAGTAGTAGCAAGTCGTCAAAGTCCATTGCGCCGGCCAGCTTGATCGCTTGCTGATAGCGACGATAGCCGCTGGCGGCGACGTGCTCGGCATCGGTCCGCGCGTTGTCGCCCGCTACTGTGGCTGAGACCCCCGAGTTCTTCCAGCGGCTAACGTGCGACAGAAAATCGCCGGGCTTGAGCATCCCTTCGTGGACTCGCAGTTGCCGGAGAACTTCGCGGGCCACCGATTCCTGGTCGCTTCGATCATAAATGGCAAATCGAGCCGGGTAGCCCAAGCGAGTCGCGTGGCGACGGAGAATCTGAACGCAGTTGGCGTGAAATGTACCGATGACAGGCGTTGGAGCAGCGGGTTCCCCTCGTTTGGTCTTGCGTTTAGGTCCCAGCATTTCCGTGATTCGCTCGCGCATTTCCCGAGCGGCTTTGTTGGTGAACGTTACCGCAAGGATGCGTTCGGGCCGAATTCCGTGCCGAATCAGGTTTGCGATACGAAAAGTGACGACGCGCGTCTTCCCAGACCCCGCTCCAGCTAGAACCAGGAGAGGGCCACGGAGGGTTTGGACGGCGGTTTGCTGTTCAGGATTAAGACCGTTTGACATGCTCCGAATCGTAGCCGCCTTTGTCAGGTTGTCCAAGGGTCGCGATTTGGTGTTGCAGAATTTGGACAGAACCCTAGAATTCGGTGTTCCTGCGGGGCAAAGTTTAACGGCTACGCAGCAAACAGCCGAACTGAGTGCTGATAGGGCAAGCCAAGTGAGGCACGAAGATACTCTGCTTTTCGCGGTTAGTTCGCGTTTTCGCAGTCCAATTTGCCAACCATTCGATAGCTAAAGTAACCGTCATGAAAGTGGTATCCTCCATCGGAGCCTTGAAATTCCGTCACCCAGATTGCCAAGTCGTACGCCGACGCGGCCGTATCTATGTGATTTGCAAGAGCAACCCGCGTTACAAAGTTCGCCAAGGCGGCGCGAAGAGCAAGAAGACCAAACGCTAGAAAAACCGCTAGAGAAAACCAGTCGCCAGTCTTCGTTTGACCCGAAGCCAGCGGCGCAGGGGTCGGACTGCAGTTCGAAGTACGAGCGGGGCTTCACGGTACTAACCGTTCTAACTCTCGACCTCGCTCGGGTAGCCACAACTGCACGCTTCTTTTGAGCCCGCTAAAATTACAGATACCAGAAGCGTGTTCTTGGTCGGCTGCAAGTCTAACTTGCCCTCAGCAGCCTGTGAAATAAATCATGGTCAAACTTGACGCTTCTTTGAGACGGTTATGACCGTCAAGACCCGCTCGTACTGCCACCTGCAAGCCGACCCCTGCGCCGCTGGCTGCGGGTCAAACGAGACTACTGTTTCACTTGCCATCTTGCAGCGAACAACATAACAACCATCAAGAGCCAGCACCCACTGTAAGCGATGGCCATCATCGGCATGTAATTCACTTCGCGGATAACCGTCAGTGCCCCCGCGGCAGTGCCTAGGATTACACCCACGACAACGCCGACGAGCGATGCCTTTACGGACTTGAAGTAGAAGGTGCCGCCTAAGAAGCCAATCATCAAGCCGACAAATGTTCCGCTTGCTATGGCGGCCCCCAATGTTTGGGAAGTCAAGTTTTTATCGCTGGACAGTCGACCAAGGCATGCGGCGACAATTGCGGCTAGTGTTAAAACATAGAAGAGCATGGCTAAGGAGATTGGATTGCGATGCTCGGAGGCTTGTTTTACGTAACCTTCGGTAAATGAAGGTGATTCATGGTCCATCGGTTTGCGCGCTCTAGACGATTTGTATTTTTTGTAGCTGGTTTCGTGAGAAACCGGCAAGATATGTAAATTTGCCTTCGCATCCGGTTTCTCACGAAACCAGCTACAAGACTACTAGTAATCGGATGTGTCAAGCAGCTTGCGATCGGCTCGATTGGCAAAGGCTTGCAGGACGTTGCGGTCGATCGATTGGCTGAGGAATCGCACCGAGCCGTCGCCGAGCGTGAAATTTGCGCCGCCTGTGTGGTAGCTTCCAAAGCCACCTACGTCGGAACCACCGTTCGGTTTGCCTGGAATGATTAGAGGCAGGTCAGCAATGGTTAGCCAGGCGCTCATCGGTCTCGGGTCAGCGATCCAGTCCTGAATGGAAGCTGGCGGTTGCGTTGTGCGGACACTTATTGCGTCATCAAAGCTGTCCTCAAGGTCCTCGCCTCCTAGCGCCATCACATCCTCATTCCCAGCCGCTTCAGGGGCAAGCATCGCCAGTTCTTCGCGGGTAGTTACTCCTGGCAACGCTGGACCAGATCCTAGTCCACCGCCTCCACTGGATGCGAACGGACTACCTGTATTGCGAAGCGTAGAACGCGTGCCGCTCGCCCAACCCAATTCAGTGGAATCAGGGAATTTTTCACCGACAAAAAGCGTGTGGGATGCTCCATCGATAATATCATCGAATCGAATGGCGCTGTTTAAAAATAAAACTCCATTGTTCGTGACGTCGATAGGGACTTCTCGACTATCGTGAACACCTGCATAGTTGGTTTGTGCTGCCGAGAACATTCGATCTGACGGGCAGTGCAAAGTGCCGAATGAATACACTCGTACCGGTGCATTTGCGGTCGTATAAATCGACTGCGAATGTTTGATGGAACCATAGGCGACACGTTCATCGAGCATTGGGAGAACTTGCACGATCCAACTGTGATGAAAACCAACGGGCAGATGAACGATCGGGCCTTTGGAATCGACGGTTCCGGGAGGCAGTTTGCGATGGGCCATGTCGTAATTGTGAAGGGCTAGGCCGAACTGTAGCAAGTTATTGGTGCATTGCATACGACGGGCTGCTTCGCGGGCCGCTTGCACAGCCGGCAACAGCAATCCGACTAAAATTCCAATGATCGCGATCACGACCAGTAACTCCACCAAAGTAAATGCTTCCCGCTTCCGTGCTAATGCTGCCTTCAACGTCACTTCATTCATCTTCGGTCTCCCAAGTCGTTGTGATTTCCCCTGGCTCATCGGCTGGAAATCGTATTTGAATTTTTGAGGTTTGTGGATTGTCTGCAAGGGTTTGCCTATCGAGTTTCGCTGTCTGCATTCGTGGATCAACCGCTATGCCGCTTGCAACTGATTTACTTGCAATTGGGCTGCTTGCAATTGGGCTGGCCGATTCTGGGATTTGGATCGTTATCGTCGATGACTCAGCGGTGCTCCAGTCGATGGCTCGTGCAAGTTCGCTTAGTTCTTTAGCCTGCATGATCTTAGCGCGATCGTCATCAGCTCGTCGAACTAAAGCTAAAGTTTGAATGGTTTGCACACTCAACATCCCGACCAGCAGGATTACGACGAGTACCGCGATGACAACGCTGGCCGTACGCCTAGGTCTGCGTTGCTTGTGACGGGAGTGATTCACTTGCTTCCTCCAGTACCAATGCGAGATACGAGCGTTAAATCATCGAATGCGATCGGGTCGCCACTGAATTCGAGCGTACAAATAAGCAGCGGGATGCGGCCCTGGTCATCGATGTGCCAAGTTACGGAACCTTGGCTGGGAAGTTGCCAATGGTCATGTCCGATATCTTTGCCGTCTTGGCGACGAGTGCGGACCATGGATTGGTTGATGATCGAATAAACAATATCGAAGTTGTCGGTTTTTGTTATGAGCAACTCTGCGCCAGGAGTCACTTTTGAACACGACTGCACATCGTCGCGCCACCGGTCAACGAACAACTCGAGTGACTGCATTCGCTGTAAATGCGAAAGCGACGCTCGATGCGCATCAAAGGCCTGGTTAAGTAATAGTGCGGAAAGGGTTAGCAGCGTGCCGGTAGCAACTACAAATCCAACGGTTTCCACAAGCGTAAATCCGCTACGTCGCATCATGGGGTCTTTTCCGCAGAAGATGGCACCCAAAACGTTAACACGGAAGGCTGTATCGTTTGACCATATCGTTCGCATTCAATCGCAAGTGTTATTTGTGTTGCTGGTAGCGGCTTTTCGATTTTCTGAATCGAAGCCGTCAGGCGAGCGTTGGCGACGTGCTCGGTCAGTGCCTTAGGAAGCGAAATCTGCTGGATCTCTTCGAGTGTGATGCGTTCCAGCGGCCAACTGCCAATGCGTTCATGAGCGTTCATTAGTTCCCAGTCGAACCGTGCACTCAATTCGCGATCCCTCAAGCCCAATTTGACTTGATGTACGAACTTACCTACCATCGTCGCAGTTGCGGCGAGCAATGCGATCGCAACGACCATTTCCATGGTCGAAGTTGCACGGCGTCGACGAATTTTCAGTGTCGTGGGAGAGCGTTGATTTTTAGGAGGGTTCGGACTAAGCATTCTTACCTGCAATTGCTTTTGAACGGTGCGTAACTCTTATTCTACAAGCCGGAACGCGTTAGCGTCCGGTTAGGGTATGCAAATGCATGTGCCAACCGGACGCTAACGCGTTCCGGCTGATAAGACGTACATCGCCGCGAGCGATTCGTCTCGCATTAACCAACATCTCCTACGCTAACGCCTGAATCATCGATGACAGAGCTTGGAACATACCAACTGCGACCAGCCCTACGAGCATGGCAAAAAGCAATGTAAAGACAACGACTAGAAATTGTATCACCAATGAGTATCGATACAGCATCCGCTCGACTTCGACCGACGCCAATTGACTGGTCGCCCAGGCGAGCCCAGCGGTATCGAGAATGGACGAGAAATCTCCGAGTCGATTTGTTCGAACTAGTCTTGCTGTTGCAAACGCGTCAGCCGCTGACTGCCCACGCTCTAAACAGGTGACGGCCGTACGAAACTGCGTTGCTATGTACCCAACTGGGACAATCTCCGCTGTCTGACGACAAGCGTCGGTTAAGTCCGCTGTATGTTCGGCGACGCGCGACAGGGCTACAAACCCTAAACAGCGATAGTAAGCACCACAAAACAAACGAAAAGGCATTCGACTGGTCATCCGAGGAAACAACCAGAGGAAAAACGCGAAGGCGAAAAAAACGATCGCGACCAATGCCATTAATGCGAACAACCAGCCAAATGAGTTAATGGAACGAATCGCCTGAAGCGCAGGTGGAATTTGAACACCAAACTCCGCCAACATCTTAAAAAGCGTCGGGACAACAATGATGTGGTATAAGACAAAAATGGGACCAAAAAAAAGAATCCACACCAACATCGACAACCGCGAAAGCAAACGCTCCATCTCGATCTCAACTCGAATCGGTGCAGTCAAATCCTGACTTGTATTGGGCGATGGTCCGAAGCGAGCGGCCAGTCGAGTGGCCAAACGTTCGTAGCTTCCTTTGCAAAACCCAGCCATCTCAAGCGCATGCGACCAGGATACTCCCTGTCCCAATTGAAGCCGAAACTGATGCAGCCTTTTTCCAAGGCGTCCGCCATGCTCCTCAGCAAAAAAGGCGGCTGCCCGATGAATTTGAGTTAAATCGCGGCAGCCCAGTACGGTCATCGTCACCGCCGCGCGGTTTAGCCTGGACTGCTTGATCAACAACACAGTGCCCAATACGCAGAGCATGACCGCCCAGGTCGTGCTAAGAAATGATGTTCGGCAACCGACGGCTAATAATGCAAACATAAATAGAATAAAGATCGTCGATCGTACAACTTGAACACCCACGGAAACCTTGCGTCCATCCGCGGTTGCCTCTGACAGTTGCATCGCCACATAGAGGCTGAATGCGACCGGATAGAGCAGCAACCAATTGGATAAGAAAGCGATCATAGACCTACGCCAAGGATGAAATCATTGCAATGAGCGGCATGAACGCAAGCAAGTAGCAACTGAAGATTGACCAGACGACGCTACCGACGATCAGCAAAACAAACAGTGGCATGACACCTGACAGCGACCGGCAACGCTGTTCAACCATCTGTTGCAAAAGTTCGGATGTCTCGGCAAGCGCGGTAGCGAGGTCGTCGCCACGATAGTCGAGCAACCGAAGCGCGGGACGACACAGCTCATCGCTCATACTCGTCGCGGCAAACGCATTACCCAGCGATGTCCCTTGGCGAATTCGACGTTCGATGCCTTCGGCTGCATAGCGCTGAGCACTGCTGGAAAAACTACTAGAGACCGCCGCGGCAGCATTGGTCGTCGGCAGTCCTTGTCCAATGAACAACTGGTAGCGATTTAGAATTTCGCTCAAGTTAATCCAACGTAGAGGACGACCGAAAACCCGCATACCACCAATAATGCTTGTCAAAGCCCACGTTGGTCCAATGATTGCAATCGTGCTAATACTAACCAGCGTCCAACCGACCACGAACGCTAACCCGTACATCGATTGTCGCTGATCATTCACCATCGCCAGGATTTGATCTGCTCCCGTCAAACCAAACTCGGTCAGAAAGCCAAACTCCATCGTGCTGCTAAACATCACGCCAATCGATATCGCAAAAACAAGTGTGACCGTCGGGTAAAGAAGAAGAATCCAAAGTTCTTTCCAGCTTGTTCGTAACGACTCGCGTGTTCGCAATGTGTCAAGGATCAACTGCGCCGGGGCACCGACCTGCATGGCACTATCGACGATTGCTCCCAGTTCACGCGGGGCGCTCGAGCGGACTTTGCGAATCGCTTCATCGAGTGGCACACCTTGCTCGAGCTCAACTACCACCGACTCAATCCATGCCCGCCACCGCCACGGCGCGTATTGCTGAGACAACTGCAGCTTGACGCCGTTAAGCATCTCTACGCCCGTAACATCAGCGAGAAGAATTGACTCTTGGTGGCGTATGCTTCCAGCTTGCGATTCTGCATCTGTTCTCTCCATAATCTGTTCTCTAACTCTGCTCTTTATCTCCACTCTTCAAACTCATGCGGCTTCCGTAGTTGGTTTCGTAAGAAACCGGAAGGTCGAAAGTTCACCACTTCGTTCAGCCGGTTTCTCACGAAACCAGCTACCTTGATTTGGCTAACCAGTGGCCCATCTACAAGGCCGCCCAGTATATGGGTCACCGCTTTCCATGTAAACTTAGCCGTTCACAGTTCACTGATGATTACCACGCTCAATTTTATTTGACTTTAAGCGATCAAATATGAATTTTTTGCAACTTTCTGGAAAACGCATTCTCATTTTTGGAGTTGCAAACAAAAAGAGTGTCGCGTTCAAGATCGGTCAACAGCTCGCGGAAGTTGGGGCTGAACCTGTTTATGTGGTTCGCAGTGAGGCGCGGCGCGAGCAGGTCGCCAAATTGATTCCGGGCCGCCCAGTTTACGTCTGTGATGTTGAACAGCAATCTCAGATCGATGCCCTCGCAGCTCAATTGAAGCAAGATTTCGATGGCTTTTTCGGGTTCGTTCATTCCATTGCTTTTGCGGACTACAGCGACGGCATCCATCCGTTCCACGAAACGACTCGCAAGCAATTTCTGCAAGCGATCGACATCAGTTGCTTTTCGTTCGTCGCGCTCGCCGGTGCATTAAAGGAGCAGCTCGAGAAACAAGGCTCAGTGGTCACGATCAGTATCTCGACCACGCGGATGGCCAGCGAAAGTTATGGCTTTATGGCACCTGTCAAAGCGGCCCTCGATTCATCATTGGCATTTCTCACCAAATCGTTTAGTCGATTTAGCGAAGTGCGTTTTAACTCCGTGTCTGCGGGTTTGTTAAAGACCAGTGCCTCGGCGGGCATCCCGGGTTACGTCGACGCTTACCTCTTTGCCGAACGGGTCATCCCACGCAAGCGGGCTTTGACTACCGACGAGGTCGCTTCGACCGCGATCTTTTTACTTAGCCCTCGATCGTCGGGTATTACAGCCCAATCGATTATCGTCGATGCAGGTATGAGCATTAACTACTTTGATCGCGACTTGGTTGCCGATGCGATGCGCAGTTGAAAATAGCCGATGCCCATCGCAAGCAGCAGCGTCGCAACACTAATGGTTATCCCAAGTTGTCGTGGCCATTGAAGCCGCTGGAGTGTGATTGTGCTTTTGCCGGACTCAATGGCACATTCGATGAACAACCTCGAACTGTCACGAGCCAACTTGGGGGAGGCATCGCGATCCGATAGGACGTGCCATCCGTCATCGTTGAATTGCCGCACTAGCAAATGACATTGAGCGGGGCTGTCAATTTTGATTTGAAGCCGACCACATGCGATCCACTGCCACGTTACATTAGCGTCTTGCCCATCTGAGTTGTCATCGAAAACCAATTCGCAGAGCTGTTTGGGATTACGAACCAACTGCCAGTCGAGCGACGCCGGTTTGCCTGCTTCAGTGGTTCGAACCAATCGCCGCTCAACGCCCAGCCATGCTAACACGCTGTCCAGTTCAGGTTGCGTGGTCGAGAGATTGTCGATCCTTGCCAGGCCGATGCGAAGCTGCTTCATTCGCCGCGGTTCGATCGATAGCATCGAAGCGAGGTTGGGATGATTCGAAAGCAAGCCGAGCTTGCCAAGCACAAACGCACGTTGGTATTCGGCGATCGCAACTGAAGGCTTATCCGTGGTGTTACCTAACCATTGATCGCGTTCAATATTGGCTTCACTTGCATCCGACCAAACCAAAGGCGAAGTCCCAACCTCGGCTGGTTTGGTCGACTGCGACGGCACAAAGGAGCACCAACCGGTTGCAACACTAAAGGTCTCGAGCAGACAGATCCAGGCGAGCAATGCATGTACCGGCAACTGCATCGGCTTTGAGTTTCCCTTCAAGTTGTTTGCGCGCCATTGCACCAACGCCATGAGACCGAGCACTGCAATCGGAATTGAAAACGCAATCCATATTTGCTGGAACATCGCCGAGTCGCTTGTAGATCCCAGCCACGCGTCGGCAACAACCCGTGGTTGCAGGCCTTTGAAAAACATCAGGAGAAAACTACCGCAAGTGAGTGTGAGGACCAACCCTAGGCCGCTAGTTACGAGAACAACGCGTTGCATCCATGTTGATGTTAAAAAATCTTCGGCGAATATTTCATTGAATCGACTCGCGGACGCAAAGCACGCGCAAGCCACTGCAATCACGCTCCACTTGGCCGGATAGCGAAACACGCTGTATCCCGGCAACCACTCAGCGAGCAACCCGTAGAGACTACTGTGATGGTCGGGCGGCAGGCGACTCGAAAGTGAGGATGCGCCAAAAGCGTCAAAAACGCTACGTAACAACCATCCCACGGAATAATTGCCGAACGACGCGAGCAAAGCAAAAATCACGGCAAGCAATAAAAGGCTATATTTCGGATTTGGGTATTTTTTGAATCCACCTAGTAGCAGAAGAACTGGCACGAAGCCGAAAAAAAGGCTGGGAATCCACATGCGTCCTTCGGCTGGGATAAGAGAAAACGTTCGAGAATTTTCAGGCGAGTATTTTCCACCCAGTGTCGGCCAAAACACAGTGGATAAATGCCAGGGCGATAGGCTGAACTGATAAATCGCACTCGCCGATTTTTGTGTCGGCTCGTTCATGATTTTTACTAGCTGACTTGGAACGTATTTCTTGGGTGCAAGCGTTTGTTCTTTATCGATCGATCGATCTTCAACGGTTTCACTGCGGCTCGACCATCGATGGCTTTGATTTGCCCAGTGCAGACTTTGAATCGACTGCACTGCCGATAACCCGACGGCCAGTACAACTACACCAGCCAACCACACCATCGATCTGCCGAACCATGACGCACTTCGGATTGAAATCGCTTTCGCGGCTGCAAGAAATACTGCCAGGATGCAGACGTTCACGGCGGTGTGAGGATCACCGGCAAGGACCATTAAGGTAATTGCGCCTCCCAAGACCAGCATCCTTGGCTTCGGCGAATCTGCATCGGACCGGAACAGCCAGCAGAATAACTCGGCGATGGCAAAACCTAACCAAGCCGCGCTCGACAGAAAAACAAGATTGTTATGTTGAAACAGGACCGGGCAACTTAGCGCAAAAGATGCACCTGCTAACCAGCCCGCTTCCTTTCTTAGATGCAATCGCGAGCATGCGTACTGCGTGCCGAGGGCCGTGATCAGAAGATGAACGAATACAAAAGCCGCGTACCGCTGGGCCACCGATAGGACCGGCAAGAACCAAACAATGCGCAGCGGATAGTAAAGTGCCGAAGTTGTTTCGCCTGCTACGTCGACTCCCAGCGCCTCGTTGCATTGCCACTGGGGGAAGTACTCGCCCTGTAACGCACATTGATCAAGCCAAACTGCTTGGGGGTAATAAAAGTGGAACGCATCGCGGAAAGCGGGCACTTCACTTGAGATTATTCCCGGCCAAACGAGAGAAAAGCACGCGAGCGCGAAGAGAGACCAAAAACAGAAGCTAGTTCTCAGAACGTATTGAAGCAACGGAAACAATCTTTAAAAAACTAAGACTGCTGACTTAACAGCAAAACACAAGAGTTAACCCCATGCTTAATTGATGCCCTTTTTCTTCCATCCGTGGCGCCACTAAAGATTACACTTCGAAACCACGGTCGTAAATGTAAAATTTTCCAAAGGATTGCATTCGTGAAAAATCCGCCAATCGGTTAGAATGGAACTTAGCCGAAATGGGAAGACCACTTTGAACGAACGATTTTGGACTGCATCATGTCGAAAAATATGCCCAACCAAACTTCTCGTGGTACTGGTTATTCCTCACGCCGCGAGATGTTGGCGACCGCTGGAGCAGGTTTTGGGGCTGTAGCCCTACAAGCGATGATGGCCGGCACCGCGTCGGCAAACGATCAAATCATCCACCAGCCGCATCATCCATCGCGAGCCAAGAGTGTGATTTTTGTCTTCCTCGAAGGAGGACCTAGTCATCTCGATCTGCTCGACCCAAAACCGGAATTGACTCGACTGGCTGGCAAACCGCTGCCGAGCAGTTTCGGGCCGATCATTACACCGATGGGTGAATACGACGCGCCGCTAATGGCTTCGAAGCGTACTTGGAAACAGTACGGCGAGAGTGGCATGTCGTTTTCGGATTGGATTCCCAACATTGCCGAATGTGCCGATGACATCTCTGTTATTCGTTCGTGTTGGGGCAATGGGTTGAATCATTCCAACGGCGTGTGTCAGATGAACACGGGCTCGATTCTTGCTGGCCGGCCTTCTTTGGGCGCATGGGTTACTTATGGCTTGGGAACTGAGAATAGTAACCTTCCTGCGTTCGTAGTTGTGGAAGACACGGCAGGCAAAGTCATCAATGGTCCACGCAACTGGGGCGCTGGCTTCATGCCTGCTACGTACCAAGGCACACCGATGGCTAGTGGAACTGAGCCGATTCAATTTCTTACGCGCCCCAAGGCGATTAGTCCACAACGTCAAGCGACGAAGATGCAAATGCTGTACGAGATGAATCGACAGTATGCTGCCGAGCGCCCCGAGAACAGTGAACTCGAGGCTCGCATTCGAGCTTATGAGTTGGCAGGCAGTATGCAAGCTGAAGCGCCGGAAGCGGTCGATATGGCTAGCGAAACTGCAGAGACTCAAGAACTGTATGGTATCAACGACAAAGAAACTGAGTCGTTCGGACGAAACTGCTTGTTGGCTCGACGCTTGGTTGAACGCGGTGTGCGGTTTGTTCAGCTCTATCACGGTGCTGGTAGCAAATGGGATTCGCATACAAAGTTGGAAGAGAATCACTCCAAGTTGTGCCGTTCGAGTGATAAACCTGTAGCTGGTTTGCTGAAAGATCTTAAGCGACGCGGTTTACTCGATAGCACCTTGGTCGTATGGGGTGGTGAGTTCGGACGGACACCGATGAGTGAAAAAGGAGACGGTCGCGACCACAACCCATACGGATTCTCCATGTGGATGGCCGGCGGCGGAGTTCGCGGAGGTTTTACATTGGGTGCTACCGATGAACTGGGTTTACATGCGGTGGAAGATCGTCTTCATATTCACGACATTCATGCAACGATTTTGCATGCTGTTGGAGTCGACCACTGGAAACTTGTCTACGCTCATCAAGGTCGCCCTGAACGCGCCACTCAAAATGAAGGACGAGTTTGCCAAAAGCTTTTTGCTTGAATCTAAATTGAATCGGAGCAAGTGATTGACGTAGCTGAATCCGTGAGCCGTCGGCGTTAGCCGCGGATGAACGAAGCGTTAGTCGATCATGACGACCAGTCCGATTTAAGCGCAGGGGCAAAGGAAAACATCGACATTGGCAAGACAGCGATTAGCTTGAACCGCCTGCCTTCGTTCACCCGCGGCTAACGCCGACGGCTCACAGCGATAGCGTCGGCTGGCAGCGTCCGCCAGGGTGTGGAGACTATTTAATTTCAGCAATGTGCAACGGATGAAATCGGCTGTTGACGCCGGCTCACTTCACGTCGATGGGAACGACGTTTTCGCCGGCTTTCACTTCGACCTTAATGTCAGAGCTGGATTCACTCCAGTACTTGCTAGGAACCGACTTGTCGACATGCATCGGCACTGGTGCGGCCGATGCGTCTTCAGCAGAAACCGACTTGGGCGCAAAGTAGACAGTGTAAAGTAGACAGTGTATTGACCAACGGGAAGTGGCTCTGTCAGGCTATACGACCCGTCAGATTGCAAGTCACCTCCGGAACCGACCCCTTTCTCAAGACTGATGAACATGACCGCGGCAGCGTTGTAGGGCTTTCCCTTCAGCGACGCGGTTCCCTTGACTGTGCCAACCGGATTCTCAGGAGTGCATCCAGCCAGTAGCGCCACGCAACCAAACAAAGTAACCATAATCCGACTTGCATTGATCATTCTATTTCCAACAGCTTGAGATATTGAGTAACTAGTTTCAGGAATCCGTTTCCTGCAGAATCGATAGCATTATTCGAGCGTTACGACTTCTCCGTCGTAACGGCAGCAAAGTCGCTTCAGTGTCAGGAAGTCCATTGAGTCGGCAACGAACTGAACTGAACCATCAGCCATCCCAACTTCGATCCCGCCTGGATGCATCGAGTGGATGACGGTATTACTTCGGTACATCGCTTCGGTTGCTCCGGTTTGCACGCGTCGGGGAGTTAGCTGCGCATTATGTAGGCAGTTCCGATAATGCCCAATGAACAGCATTTCAAGTTGAAGTGCCGTTGATAGGTTGCGCTGAACTCTCTACCGACGGCGCCGAACTCGATGGGACCTCACTTGTGCGATTGAACTTGAATTTGTTAGATAATTGATCCTGCTAGTGCCTTTTGATGTTGCGCATTTCGATTTCGTGTGCCACTGGCTTTCCCAATCGCATCCGGGAAACCGGATGCGCTTGGGAAAGGCCACACACAAAGGCAAAAGAACTGAGCATCGCATGCGGTCAATGAAGATCTAGAAAGGTTCGGCGCACATGCAGAAAATCCCTGCGCTCTGGGAACTCAGCTTAGAATCTCTGTAATGGGCCGGCCATGATCGATATCCAATCTCCGTCGATCAGGAAAATCGAGCGTCCGGGGATCAAGGCCTAGTTGATGTAGCACCGTTGCATGAATGTCTGTTACATAGCGAGGATTCTCAGCCGCATAAAAACCTAGCTCATCAGTCGCACCATAAGTGGTGCCGCCGCGAACTCCGCCACCTGCCAACCAGGCACAGAAGGCATTGGGATGATGATCTCGTCCGTCTGCACCTTGAGCACCCGGTGTGCGTCCGAACTCAGTGCCCCATACAACGATCGTGTCATCCAGCAAACCACTACGCTTGAGATCTTTGAGCAAAGCTGCAATCGGAACGTCAACCTGAGCCGACAGACTCGAGTGATTTTTTTTCAGTTCACCGTGAGCGTCCCAGGCACCTCCACCGCCACCGCCATGAAAAATCTGCACGAATCGCACGCCTCGTTCAACCATGCGACGCGCCGTCAAACACAACTTTCCAAAAGGCTCGGTAGCTTTGTCGTTCATGCCATAAAGTGAAAGTGTCTCCGCAGTCTCCTGTTGTAGACCCAGCGCCTCGGGCACGGCCATCTGCATTCCAAACGCTAGCTCGTAGGACTTGATCCTTGCTCTCAGTTGCGCATCATCGGGATACTCGATGCCAGCCAACTGATTCAACTTCCCAAGCAGACTGAACTCGGCCTTTTGATCGCCGGCCGACACACCGAACTTCGTTGAAGACACGAATGGAAGAGGGTCTTTATCTCCGACGTCCAATCGAACTCCGGCAAACTCTGGTCCAAGATAGCCAGCACCATGAGTCCACTCACCGCCACAGCAATCACCCGTTGGCGTTCCCAGCACAACGTATTCAGGCAAGTTCTGATTCATGGTCCCGAGTCCGTAAGCCACCCAAGACCCAATCGTTGGAAATGCACCTTCCCGTGGATGACGCCCGGTGTGCCACGTTAACTGAGTTCCATGATCGTTGTGTATCGTCCAAAGCGAACGTACCACAGCAAGATCGTCCGCACAGGAACCTGTGTTAGCAAACCAATCACCGACCGCTAATCCACAATCGCCATGCCGCTGAAACCCAGTTTGCATTCCAAACAGTTTCTTATGCGGATGATGATTGGGGTTGATGCCGACAAGATTTTTATTGACACGCTGGGGATCAAAAAGTTCTTTGTAAGGTGTGTCGTCAGCGCTTTTGCCGTCATACTTGGTAAGCATCGGCTTGGGGTCAAACGACTCCATGTGACTTACCCCACCGCACAAGAAGATCCAAATCACGCTACGTGCGCGGGGCTGCCGAACGATCTTCGAAGCGTCCGCCTCAACTGTTTGTGCGCGGGCTTGGTCGCGGCTGAGCATTGCACTCAGCGCGAGGCCGGTGAACCCCATGCCGGTATCCGTCAGAAATGATCGCCGCGATACACCTGTGCATCCCCGCGAGTTTCTTGTCCCAGGTTGCGAATTGCCTGAAGTCTGTGCGTGTTGATTTTCTTGCATAGTAATCAGCTGACCATTTTTAATAGATCGATACAAATTCGTGATGGTTCATCAACACATGCACCAACTGCTCACGGGCACGCGTCACAGGGTCGGCCGACGGCTTGCTCAAATCTTCCAACTTTGCCGCCACTTCAACCTCTACCGGTCGACCGGCGCAATCACTTAGGAACTGCACGCAGGTCATGACTTCATCGTTCGTTGCGGGCCGCGATAAGATATGTTCGAACATTGCTTTTGCAAATGATGGGGCATCTTCAATCGACTCACCTTTCCAATATCGAACCAAACGTCTGGCTTGGGTAATCGTCAGCTCGCTGTTGATCATCGCTAGAGCTTGTTGCGGCATGACACTGCTCTTTCGTTGATAGCACTCCGTCACCGCAGCCGCGTCAAAGATTTTTAGAAATGTCATTTCTTTCTCCGCCGCATGTCGGAAGTAGAGGCTCCGCCGCGGGACCTGGAATCCCATTTCATAATCGATATCCGGTCCTCCCATTCCTAGATCCAAATTCCCCGCCACATACAAGACCGCATCGCGGACGATCTCGGCCTCCATGCGCTTCGTTGGGGCTCGCATTAAGTACTCGTTATCGGGGTCTTTTGCAAGTTGTTCATCAGTGACCCGGGTCGACAAGCGATAGACGCTGCTCGTCACTATCAGCCGATGAATGTGCTTCATCGACCAAGGCTCAATCGTTTGTCTATGGGCATCCTTTTCGGCAAGCTTATTAACCTGAGTTGGCTCCATCAGTTCTGCGGCCAACCAATCGATCAGCGCCGGATGAGTCGGCGGTTTGCCGTTCTGCCCAAAGTCAAAAACACTCGGTACGAGTCCGCGACCGAAATGACGATTCCAAATATGATTCACTGCGACTCGAGCGGCCAGTGGATTGTCGCGCGACGTTATCCACTCAGCCAAAGCGGACCGGCGCCCGCTGCTTTGTTGTGGATAGACAGGGGTTAGTGGCGAATAAGCAGTCGGAGCTTCGGCCGACTTCTTCTTGCCTTCCTCGACAGCCTTGGTCGCCTGCTCATGCTTTTGCTTTGCATCGGCTAACTTCTTCTTCAGGCCAGCATCTTCTGGTTCTGGCTTTGTCTTGAGTTTAGCGTCTGCTTCAGCGACCGCTAATTCTGTTTGACGCGAGGTTAATTCCAGCGAAGTTAACGAAGCCTGCTGTTCTAAAGTCGCAGCCGACTTCGCGGCATCTTCGTAACCCGTCGCAGGGCTCACCGCAAATTTAAGATCGTCAGCAGCAATACGTGCTTTCAAGCTCTTTAATTGAGCTTCCGCTACGGTTACAGCGAACTGCGTTACTTCGACGCGTTGTTTAGCAAGCTCGCAAATGGATTGATTCTCATCGGTCGCATTTTCACTAGCGACTAATTTGTTCGCATCTGCTAGAGCTGTTTCAGAATTTGCGAAATCCTGACGGGCCTTATCGAGCGCTTGCTGTGCGGCGGCTGTAAGTTGATTACGAACCAGGGGCTGGATGCCAGGATAATAAGCATTCGTCGGCAGCTTAACGGAGGCAACGAAGAGTTTTTGTCCCAGTATCGAAGGCACACCAGCTGATATCGATCGATCTTTATCCGGATTGCGATCATCGCCTTTAACGAAAAGATAAGTTGCCGCCGCGGGCTCAGCATCATAGGCTCGGGCCAAGCCGTCGATCTTCACATCGGCTTGATTTGCGACACGATCCGCTCGAACGTTATGCGGTTCAAAAATCGCTCGGAACTGGTAATACTCGGCTTGCGATATCGGATCGTACATATGATCGTGGCAGCGAGCGCAATTCATCGTAACTGCAAGAAAGGCTTTACAAGTATGTTCAACCGTGTCCTGCATCCACGTTTCACGACTGAGCATCTTGTAGTTGCGAACCAAGTAACCGGTCGCCCGCAGTTCATCAGCATCAACTGGAGTCAGCTCGTCGGCGGCGAACATCGATCGAACCATCGCGTCGTAGGGTCGATCCGCGTTGAGGGATTCGATAATCCAATCGCGCCATTTCCAGATATGCGGTTGACTATCTCGAATCTGCCCGCCGCCGGTCCAGCCCGCCCAGTCGCTGTAACGCCAGACATCCATCCAATGCCTGCCCCATCGTTGGCCGTATTCGGGGCTGGCAAGCAGTCGCTCAACAACTTGTTCGTAAGCGATTGGAGAATCATCCGCAAGAAACTGATTCAACTGTTCGCGAGTCGGAGGTATACCCACCAAGTCCAAATAGATACGACGCAGTAAGTTATGCTTGGGTGCTTCGGCAGTTGGCGACAACCCAAGTCGATCGTACTCAGCCGCCACAAATGCATCGATGGGATTTTTTCCCCAGCCAGGAAGTGTGGACTTGGGAACGTCTGGTCGCGTGACTCTTTGAAATGGTTCCCAAGCGTATCCCGTCGCTTCACGGTCACGAGCCGCCAGCGCTGCCCGGGCTGCAATCAGTTCTTGCTCATCGGGGCGGCTTTGCGCGCGACCCGGATATTTGCCTGCAAGGATCTCGAGTTCATTGGCAACGCCGTCGCCGTCGGCATCTTCATCAACGATACGTCGCAGTCGAGAAAGAATATCACCGCCGGGTGCATCCTCGCCGATGGTTTCACCCAATTCGCGCAAGCGATCACCGAACACGTTGTGCGGTGGATTCTCTTCGTCGAAATCTTCGCGAACGCTAACTTCATCTCCAGTTAAATGGCATGTAGCGCACTGATGTAAGTTTGCGTTCAGCCGTGCCCCATATAGTTTCTTCAAGCTGTGTTTGTACGGCGGGCGCGCACTTACACTTGTAGCAACTAAAGCCAATAGGCAGCATGCACCCCAAACTAACCGGCATTGTGTAGATAGGAAGAGCCGAGACATTTCCATAAAGCCTATTCGAGGTGGGAATTTTGAGGCGGGAAGGCAAAGGATTTACCCTAAGTAAAGGGTAAGTTAAATAGGTGCACCAGTCAACCAAATCGCTATGGTCGAACATTTGTCGACCAATTTTTTTATTGACATCTGGTTTTTTTCCGCCGACGGCATAACATTGACACTTAGTAGCGTCGCCTAATCGCGTATGCGTACGGGGGAACCAACAACTCTTCTTACTTGGTACTTATTGAGTATCTTAAAAAGAGTCGGGGCTTAGGCTTCAGAATCGAAGCCGGAGGATTTCCAACTCTAGTCCGTCAGCTAACCTCGTCGGCCGAATGCAACGTGTGTTTGCATTTATGGAAAGCAGGTGTCTAAAAGCCTGCTGGCGCTCATTCCTAACGGGGTCATGTAGATGCCGGCTCGCCATGCGAGCATAACGTTGCTCAGGTCTTAACCTGTAACTCAGTTGCATTGGCGTTATCCATTGGATCAAGCCATTCGCGTTCGCCCACGGCTTGACTGAGCGTTCGCGCACACATCGTCAAAACAGCTGATGCAGGACCACCAACAGTTATGGTCGCGGTAGTTTGCATACGCGGGCTCCAGAAGAATTGGGAGGTCGATTGTGAACGTGTATCTTCGATTAGTTGGAATCTTGGTTGTCGTCGTTGCCTATGGCTATTACACGCGACAAGTTGGTATGCAGGATGCAAAGCTCGATATGGCGGATGCGCTGCAACAATTGCAGCCCTCGACCGATGTGGGTTCTATGCACTCGCGAATGATGGTCAGCCATCAGCAGCGAATGTTCTGGCACATGGCCGGTTGGCTGTTAATTGCAGTGGCAAGTCTTGGAATTTTGGTCGAAGATCTGATGGACTGGATACGGCGGAGTTCGACCTACGCAGGGATTGTTCTACTGCTTGGGATGGGAGGTTGTTACCGTCCTTTTGAGCCAGTTAAGCTGGAAGTCATTCAGCCAAACGAAGAAGCATTCCTTCTCCCCTTCACTGAGGATATCGAGCGCCAAACTTCGACACATACTGAGGACTACCTACGCAAAAGTCTCGTGCATACACAACAAGTAAAAATTCCGCAGCAATGGGTTCCGCATGGTTATGAATTCCTTGGCGCGAATGGCAATTGGCGCGATGCGGCAATCTTGGTTCGAGTTGACAAGACGCCCGTAACGCGTGAATGGACGGCCGATCCGAACAGCGGAACAAGCTCGAAGAATGAAGCGATCTGGGTGATGACCAGCGATCAAGTTGAGTTCTCAACAGGTTGGACATGCACAGCCCGCGTCGCATCGCGCGACGATGCTGTCAAGTTCCTACACAGCTATCCCAATGGTGCGTTAACCCAAGTCATGGACCATGAAATTCGCGCGAAGATCCAAAGCGAGTTCGGCTTAGAAGTCACGGACTTGCCGATGCAGGAACTGCGACTTAAAGCAACACCCCATATTATGAAAGTCGTCGATACGATCATCGAGTTCTTTTCTGCCCGTGGCATAACGATTACGAATTTGGGTATCAGCGGCGGCTTTGTTTACAAGGATCCTTCGATCGTTAAGACTCTGGTTGAAGTATTTAATGCTGAACAAGCAAAGCTGATTGCGATCGCTGATACTGCCACTCAAACAGAAAAGAACAAAACTCTTCAGCTCGAAGCCGATTCGCGAGCTAAAGCGATTCTGACCGAGCGTGAAGCCGAAGCGGAAGGTATTAAATTAGTTGCGGACGCAAAGAGCTACGAAATGTCCAAAGCGTCTGAGGACCCTGAGGCCTATATGCTGCTCAAGCGACTGGAGATTGAACAGGCGAAAATCGACAAATGGGACGGGAGATTTCCTACCTACTTCATGGGACAAGGTGTGGAATCGCTGAATATGATGCTTCAATCTCCAGAACAAGTCCCAGTGAGCCGATCGGTAAGTAAGTAATAGTCGATCGATCAGTAAGCAATGTGAGCCGACGGCGTTAGCCGCGCGTGAACGAAGTATCAGCCGTTCAGAATAGTAAGGGTGACCGGTGTGGCTTTTAAAATATTGTTTTGCTGGGCTGACATTACAGCGTCCAGAGCGAATCCCGCAGATTTACTCTGCGGATCGTTCGGCTTACAACTAAGTCTGCGGCTGACAATGAACGCGACGAGGGCATATGTTGTTAGCACCGAACGCCTCGCCGAGTCGCAATTAGTTGACGTTCAGCTCTCGCGATGTTGCGGCCTCAGCGATAGACGAGCCCAAGGCCGGCTGAAACTCTTCGGCCACTTAACCTAACGAGCGATTTCTTTAGTGGAAAAGCATAATGATCCGCCGGGCAAGCCGGCGGTATTCTGACTCTAATGCCGACGGCTCACTTGCTCACGACCGAACTGAAGGTTTCTGAGTGTGAGCCGGTAGCGCTAGGGGCTAAATCTAATGCGGGCCCATGAAAATTTGAGGACAAATGTTTTACACTAACTGGATCTGAAAAGTTCTTTTGCTTCTCTCATCCAATCGACTTTACCGTTTTTGGGCTGAGTGACCCAGTAGGCTTTTTGTGAATCGACGACGCGGAGGCGGCGGTCATGGAGCTTGGCGAGGTGGTCGATACGCTGCTTGTTGGTATAGGTGAGTACGATGTAGTTGTCTTCGACCTGCATCGATTTAACGAACCAAATTGATGCGTCAATTTTCAGCTCAGCCACTTCCAGCAAGCACTTCACCGGCCTCGGCAAGCGACCAAAGCGATCCGCCAACTCAGCTTTCATTTCGTCGAGTTCACTGATGTCCGTCAAACGGCTAAGCCTGCGATAGACGTCAATCCGCTGTCGTAGCTCGGGGACATAATCGTTCGGCAAGTAAGCTTTAATCGGCAGATCAATCTCTACTTCGATGGCCAACTTCGGTGGCTGGTGAGTCAGCTCGCGGACCGCATTGCCTAGCATCTGGCAATACAGTTCATAACCGACTGCTGCGATGTGACCACTTTGCTGTGTTCCAAGCAGATTGCCCGCGCCGCGAATCTCCAAGTCGCGCATGGCGATGCCAAAACCAGCACCGATTTGGCTGTACTCTTCAATCGCGTGCAAGCGCCGCGCGGCATCGGGCGAAAGATGTTTATGTCGATCGACTAAGAGATAACAGTAAGCTTGATGTTTGTAACGACCAACGCGACCACGCAACTGATGCAGTTCCGACAGCCCATAACGATTGGCTTCGTCAATGAAAATGGTATTCGCATTGGGAATATCCAAACCGCTTTCGATGATCGTTGTCGCAAGCAAGATATCGTAGCGATGCTCGATGAAGTCGATCATCACTTGTTCAAGGGCTCCTTCCTCCATCTGTCCGTGACCGACCACGATGCTCGCTTCAGGGCATATCCGTTTCAGCCTCGCGGCCACTTCTTCGATGTCCTGAACGCGATTGTGAACAAAGTAAATCTGGCCACCGCGATTTAGCTCACGCAAAATAGCGTTGCGAATGATGTTGTCGTCAAAGCGAACCAATCGCGTCTCGACGCTCAAGCGATCTTCGGGCGGTGTTTCAAGATTGGAGATATCGCGGACACCTACTAGCGACATGTGCAGCGTTCGCGGAATCGGTGTGGCCGACAGCGTCAGCACATCAACGTTTGATCGCATCTGCTTCAGACGTTCTTTGATCTCGACACCAAAGCGTTGCTCCTCGTCAATGATCAACAAACCCAAGTTGTTGAACTTGAGAGTTTTTGAAGCAATCCGATGGGTACCAACGACCAAATCAACTCGGCCCGTATGGATACCGTTGATCGTCTCACGCTGATTGCGAGGGGACACGAAGCGACTGAGTTTCTCGATATCGAATGGGAATTCGGCCATCCGCTCGCGAAACGTCTTGTAATGCTGCTCGGCGAGAACCGTTGTTGGAACGAGCACAGCGACCTGGTAACCGCTATCGATGGCTTTGAATGCAGCTCGCATCGCAACTTCGGTTTTACCAAAACCAACGTCACCGCAGATGAGTCGATCCATAGGGCGAGAGCTGGTCATGTCGTTCTTGACAGTCGCAATCGCAGTCAACTGATCAGGCGTTTCGACGTACGAGAACGAAGCGTCGAATTGGTTCTGCCAGATGCTGTCATGCGCGAACGCGATGCCAGGTTGGCTGCCGCGACGCGCTTGCAACTCGAGCAGCTCGACCGCCATGTCCTTGACGGCTTCCTGGGCCGCCTTCTTCTGCTTCGACCATGAAACTCCGCCGATTTTTGCAAGTTTTGGACGACTCTTGGTGCCGCCGACGTATCTCTGAACCAGCTCGATCTTAGAGCTTGGCACATAGAGCTTTGTACCTGCATCGAACTCTAACTCAAGGTGCTCAAACTGCTGACCGTGCTTTTCGATCAGCTTCGTTCCACGATAGACACCGATGCCATGCGACAAATGGACAACCAGATCGCCTTCACGCAAGTCGAGAAAGCTGTCGATCGGGCGGCTCTTGGTCCGCTTTGTCGACCGCCTGACATGCGACCTTCGCAGCAACTGGCCGGCCGTCAGCAACAACGTACCGCTCGGCAATAGTTCAAATCCGTTTTGCAGTTGGCCGATGATAATCTCGAGCCGGTCCTCTTTGGTCGCTGTCGAAACCGCCAACAACTCGCGGAGGCGATCGCGCTCGCCTTCATTCATCGCGACAACGATAACGTTGCGCGATCCGCTATGCTGGTCAATGTCGCTCGCTAGTCTTTCTAAATCGCCACCAATGCGCTCGACAGTCCCCAAAGGCAATCGCACAAGCTCGCCGAGATAACCCTCTTCGGATAATTGCGATGAGTAGACAATTGGGAATTCACCGATGCGTTTCCAAGCCAATTCAGGCGCAGGGAATCGTTCTGGGAATGGAACACGATGCAAAAATGCGTCAGTCGCAGCAGCAATCGTTCGCTGCTCATGAACGAACACAACCGTGTGTTCCGTCAAGTAATCCAGCAAAGAACCATCCTGGGCGACCGATCCTTGAACGGCCAGCAATTGCAATTCGCTGCGTTGTTCGATGCTCCGCTGCGACGTGATGTCGAACGTTCGCAGCGATTCGACTTCATCGTCGAACAACTCAATGCGGACTGGCATCGGCTCGTCGGGCGGATAGATATCCATGATACCGCCGCGAACCGCGAACTCGCCCGGTAATTGAACCGAACTGGTTGCGTGGTAACCGGCTTGCACTAACCAAGTTCGCAGATCATTCACGTCAATGCGCCGTCCAGCGGAAATGATCCGTTTGTCACCCTCGAGCGAATTGGGGCTCGGGACACTATGGAGCAAAGCGGGGAGCGTAGTGACAATGATCGGAGGCGGCGACTTTCGCTGACCTTTCGCGTCGCGATCTTCAATCGAATAATTGTAAAGTCCGCTCAGCACATGGAGGCGCTGCGCGGTCTCTTGATGTTGCAGCGATTCCAATTCAGTTTCTTCACTGCCGGGCGGAAAGACATCGACGCGTTGGTCAAGCAACTCGCCCAGCTCGGCGGCTACCGATTCACTCTCAGCGATCTGCGCCATGAGGATCAGCAGAGGTCTAGGTTCAGCTTGATAGCAACCAGCAGCAATGGGAGCGATTGCTGCCGACCAGACTGAATCCAATGTTACCCGACGCTCGGTCTTTAGCGACTCGATGGCCGATTTGAGCGCAGGGATCTCGGCCACTTCGGCGACAACGTCGGCGAGTGTTATTGGGGCTCGTTTTACCGAGCGATTGACAGCCAGTACGGCGCGCCGCTCAGCCATGGCGTTCGCCGTGCTCCTTCCAGTGCTTGCACCCGTTCGACAGTGAACTGCGTGTTCAACTCCGATCGACGAACGGCTGTGAGCCCTGATTATACGCGTGATTCAAGGCGCGTGTACGCGTTATTTCAGCGGTAGCTGGTTTCGTAAGAAACCGGTCGAAGCCGCTAACCAAGCTGAACCCGCCGGTTTCTCACGAAACCAGCTATAGGTCACGCTGCCGGTTTTTTACAAAACCGGCTACAAATATGACCGGCTTCGATAAAAACTAACTACTTCGTCTTCGTTCTCGTCATCAAATCGCGGAAAAACGCGACCGATTCATCGACCGAATCCGCTTGAATTAGTACCAGATCTCCGACTTGGACATCGCTGAGGATACAATTAACTGCATCGGTCCAGCTAGCAAAACACAAATAATCGTTGATACGAGCGCCGATAGCCATGCCTTCGCGGAACAACTGCATAATGTCACCTGGTTCGCGACCTCGGACATAGGCTCCTTCGTACAGTACGACTCGATCGAAGAAATGCCCAAGCATCTGACCTTGTCGAATCATGTCGTCATCACGGCGGTCACCAGCGGTTGAATAGAGCGCGATTCGTCGCTTGCTCGGATAGGTACAAATCGCATCAAGCACATTTTTCAAAGCGGATGGATTGTGACCGTAGTCAATGATCACAGTCGCACCGCCCCACTCGACCATGTTGAAACGACCAGGGCTGCCGTCTAGATTCGCAGAGAACGATTCGAGTCCAGCGCGAATGACTTGAGCCGGAATGCCTTGAGCCCAAGTGGCTGCGGCGGCGGCCATGACGTTTTCAATTTGGAAACGAATGCGGCCACCGTGAGTCAGCGGAATCTTGTCGAGTGAAATCAACGCGAATTCGGAATCGCCGTGCGCGAGTACCAGTGATTGATCGCGAACGAATACGACCCTTCCGCCAGCTTGACGACGCTCAACCAAGTACGGATTCTCAGCCGAATGCGAGAAGAAGACCACGGCGCCAGGACACTTAGGAGCCATCGCAACGACCAATGGATCGTCGGCATTAAGGATCGCATGACCTTGCGGAGAGACCACATCCACGATGGCGCGTTTGACTTCGGCCAATTGCTCGCAGGTGTTAATGTTGCTAATTCCCAAATGGTCACCTTCGCCAATGTTGGTCACAACGGCGACGTCGCATTGATCAAAGGCCAGTCCTTCGCGAAGGATACCACCGCGAGCTGTTTCAAGAACAGCAGCGTCGATCAGCGGATTGCTAAGGATGCGTCGAGCGCTCTTCGGACCACTGCAGTCGTCCTTATCGATTCGGCGCCCCATGACATAAACACCATCTGTGGTTGTCATGCCAACGCGACGACCTTGGACAAACATGATATGGGCGATCAAACGTGTGACGGTTGTCTTACCATTCACACCCGTGATTGCCACGACGGGAACGCGACCGTTATTGCCTGCAGGGAATAATGAGTCAATGATCGCTTCACCGACGGGTTGCGACTGACCTTCGGACGGTTCGAGGTGCATACGCAAACCTGGGCCAGCGTTGACTTCGACGATCGCTGCGTTTTGCGACTCCATCGAAGCTTCAATACTGGTACTGACGACATCGATACCAGCGATATCGAGGCCGATGATTTTAGCGGCTTCGACGGCTCTCGCTGCTACATCGCGATGGACCTTTGCGGTAACGTCGACTGCCATACCGCCGGTGCTCAGATTCGCATTGCGACGAATGAGAATCTTTTGTCCGAGGGCTGGAATCGAGTCGACGGTCATCGATTGCTGGGCAATTACGGCTTCAGCGACAGCGTCGATTTTGATAAAGCTCAGTACGGTTGCGTGTCCGTCGCTGCGTCGAGGATCTTGATTGACGATGTCGACAAGTTGTCGAATAGTCGATTTTCCATCGCCGACAACTTGGGCTGGAACACGGCGAGCGGCAGCGACTAGATGGTCACCGACGACGAGCAGACGGTAGTCATCGCCTTCGATAAAACTCTCAACCACAATGGTCGACTCTTCTTCCAGCGCGGCCGCATAAGCAGCCAACACTTCTTCGCGTGTGTGAAGATTGGTTGCTACACCGCGACCATGATTGCCGTATTGCGGTTTGACAACGACTGGCAAGCCGATGTCTTGAGCGGCTTCCCATGCGTCTTCGGCGTTTTCAACGGCGCGACCGATGGGCACCGGAATACCAGCGTTGTGCAGTAGCCTGCGGGTAAGTTCTTTGTCTTGTGCGATCGATTCAGCGATGGCACTGGTACGATCCGTTTCTGCAGTGCAGATACGGCGTTGCATGGAGCCATAACCAAGCTGCACAAGGCTATTGGTGCTCATCCGCGTAAATGGAATGCCACGACGTTTGGCGGCATCGACAATCGAACGCGTGCTTGGTCCAAGGCAGACATCTTGAGCTTGTTCGCGCAGCGCGGCGACTTCCGACTTCACATCGAAGTCATCACCGGCCACTGCCGCCAAAACCAAACGCTTGGCAAGATCCAATGCGGATCGACCGACCGCTTCTTCCATATACTCGATGGCGACCCGATACACACCCGGCTCATCGAGCGGAACAGCGCGACCGAAGCGAACGTCATTACCGGCTAGGAACTGCAATTCAAGGGCTACGTGCTCAAGCACATGCGCCAAGTTGCTCCCGCGTCGCAATTGCTCCAGGAAGCCGCCTCGCTCGCCAATGCTTCCGCGATGATCCACGAGCGTTGGCAACCACGCCTTCAGTCGCTCGTTGAAACCATCCATCTCGTTGGTAGACGCGTTACGCAATTCCGCCAAATCGACCCACGCTTCGAGGACAGTGATGTTCGTCCAAATATTGGGTCCCCTTAGTGCGAGGACTTTGCGAAATGCTAAAGGTTCTACTGGTTTTGAATCTGACATGTATTTTGTATTCTCGATCAGCACTAGTGGTAAAGCTCGTCGGGTTGCGCTGCCTCAAACCAAGTTGAGGTCACCTTAACACCGACAGCGGTCCGAGTACGGTTCGCATTCGTTCAGTTGCTAGCAGTGCATATTCAGCCTCAGTGTTTGCTCGTTTGCAAACAAATCAACGACATGGTGGGGGTTAGCTTGCAATGGGAGTGTCATGTCGACCAAGCGCCACAGCTTGATCAAATTGCAGGTGGGACAGTCGCTGAATGTCGATTCGAAAAGTTAATCGACATTTTGGGACCGCGATCTCTAATGGCCATTCTATTCCAACAGCGATTGAGGTGCGAAAAAGATTTTTCAAGTTCGACAGATTCATGAAGCGTTCGAAAGCCGACTTTTTTAAAGTTGTTAGACTTGGCTATCCGATGCCCTGAAAGTTCCCGACCGCAATTATCGCACAACGCGACCAAACGGCTAGGCATTAATCTTGACAGTTCGGTAAACTAGATGCCAGTACCTTTTCATCCAGTTTGCGAAGTTTGTCATGTGCCGAGCGCGGCGCAGAGCCGCAAAGCTGAAATTCTGGGTGTTAAGCTTCACTAACCCTCACATCCGGCCCCCGACTTGATTTCTAAACGCTCTTTTTGCGGTTAGATGAAGCGGAAGAGGTTAGGTTTCCCTTACTTTTCCGGACTACACCGGTCGAATTAGCTTATCCTTCATGAATTCGCCCAATTCCAGTAACACCGATGCGAACGCCTTGGACATCTCCCCAGCACACGACTTGCTAGCGTCGATTCCTGCCAATTGGCAGCCCCATATCTTGTCGGCGCTCGTTCCAGGCGAGCGAGTTTTGGCATTCGTCGAGTTGGATCTTGACGCGAATCGAAAATTTGCCCAAACCCTGCTCACCTTGACGAGTGCTCGCCTAATTGAATGTGCTATCTCAGCTAGTGGATCCGTTGAAGCCCCGAAATACTGGGAAATGAGCGCGGACCTTGAATTGCACGCAAGTATGCTAGCTGGGCTTGGAAAGCTCGAATTGCTTCAAGACGACCACGTCAAATTTCAGTGGCCCTTCACGACAGCATGCGAATCGAGTGCGGACCGTTTTGCGGCGGCCTATGCGTCGATCGTTCGCAGTCGGGCTTTATCTTCGACTAGTGATACTGTCGTGGCACGATGCGCTTCTTGTGGAGCAGTACTGCAAGAAGACCAAGCGACATGTCCATCATGCACCCCCACAGCGGCACCCTCGCCTACAGCCTCGCTCATGCGGTTGAGGCCATTTGCCAAACGTCGTGCGAACACCATCACGCTTGGTATTTTACTAACGATCGCATCAACTGCCGCCGCGATGGTTCCGACTTACCTTATCATTCCCTTGATCGATAAAGTTTTGGAGCCATGGGAAAAGGCGGTTAAAGTCAACGAAGCAGTCCGCTACGAAATGATCTATGGATATATTGCAGCCCTCGCCGCGGCAGCTGTGCTCGCTTGGTTATTGGGCTGGGCCCGGACCTATGTGCTTGCACTGGCTAGCGAACAGGTCAGTTCCGATATTCGCAACGAAACCTATAGCCATCTTCAAAAACTGTCGCTGGAATACTACGGCGGACGACGCACCGGGGACCTGATCTCGCGAATTAGCAGCGACACGGACCGCATCTGCAACTTCCTCTCGGCGCACATGGTTGACTTTATTAGCGATGTGATGATGTTCATCTTTACGGCGATTATCTTGCTGGGCATCGATCCGATCTTGGCACTGGCCGCGCTCATACCCTTTCCATTCATCGCTTGGCTAATACAGAAAGTTCGGACGAATTTGCGGCATGGATTCGCTCGTGCCACCAATGCTTGGGGAGATATGGTCAGTGTACTTACCGACGCGATTCCAGGCGTTCGTGTTGTAAAGGCCTTCGCGCAAGAGCAGCGTGAGATTGCGCGTTTTGCACATGCCAATAAAGTGGTTTACGACAATAACGTCCGCGTCAATCGACTGTGGTCGTTCTTCGGCCCTACGGTAACTTTCTTGAATGAAATCGGAGTGCTCGTTATCTGGGCCTTTGGTGCATGGCGAGTTTCAACCGGCGATATTACCGTCGGTGTTTTGATCGGCTTTGTTTCGTATATTACGAGATTCTACGTTCGCTTGGATTCGATGAGCGGTTTTGTGGCCAACACTCAGCGCGCTGCAGCTTCAACACATCGGATCTTTGAGATACTTGATCGCCAACCTGTAGTGATGGAGCCAACAAATCCCGTCGCTATCAGTAAACTAAGCGGCGAAGTGACTTTGTCTGGAGTTAGATTCAAGTACGGAAGCCGCGAAGTCTTACGTGGAATCGATATGCGTATCGAGCCAGGTGAATTGGTTGGCGTAGTAGGCCCAAGCGGATCAGGTAAAAGCACACTTGTAAACTTGGTTTGCCGCTTCTACGATCCAACTCAAGGGAAAATCACTGCGGGCAACGTCGACATTCGTTCCTTTGCGGTCGAACAATATCGCCGCAATATTGGCATCGTATTGCAAGAGCCGTATCTATTCTTCGGCACCGTTGCCGACAACATCACTTACGGTCGACCGAATGCAACGCGTGCTGAAATCATCGAAGCGGCGCGCGCGGCCCATGCGCACAACTTCATTGTGAAACTGCCTGATGGATATGATTCGATCGTCGGTGAACGCGGTCAAACGCTGTCGGGCGGTGAGCGACAACGGATTTCGATTGCTCGGGCTCTGCTGACTGACCCAAGTATCTTGATCTTGGACGAAGCCACTTCGGCGGTTGATAACGAGACCGAACGCGAGATTCAAAACGCGCTTGATAACTTGATTCGCGGGCGGACAACGATTGCAATTGCTCACCGGTTATCGACACTGCGAAACGCCAACCGCATTTTTGTATTGGAAGCCGGCCGTGTGGTTGAAGTCGGCAAGCATGAAGAGTTGCTCGAGCGTGGCGGTGTGTATTCTCGACTGTATCATGCTCAGCTCGAGCCCAAAGAGGCTGCGTCACCACAGG
>JANODD010000197.1:0-16902 GCA_031412515.1 Planctomycetia bacterium
GATTATCTGCAAGCCCGGTTTCAACTGGATCAACCGATCAACATCCATTTGACCGGCTGTCATCACAGTTGTGCCCAACATACGATCGGTGATATCGGGTTGATTGCGACCAAAGTGGAAATCGAAGAGGAGATGGTTGAGGGCTACCACATTTTGGTGGGCGGTCGAACTGGAATCGATCCGCGAATCGGTCGCTTACTGTGTGAGTCGATTCCATTTGTTGATATTCCGACGACCGTCGCTTCGATTATCCAATACTACTTGGTGAGTCGCGAAAACACAGCCTCTTTTGAAGAATTTTCCGCAACGCATGATTGGTCGAGCTTTAGTGTGGTCCCCAATTTGAAAATGGCTGGCGGAGGTGTTTCGATAATCGCAGGAGAGTTAGTGTGAGCTACGACATCGTTCCCGAATCGGCACCTTTTTCGCCAGAACAACGGGCTTGGTTAAACGGCTTTTTTGCGGGCGTACTTGGTTCACTGGATGCCGAGACTGTCCGAAACGCTGAGAATTCCCGGGGGGCCGAGAATACCCGAAGCGGGAGTGCAGTGTCGTTGGCTGCCGCCGCCGCGATGCTGTCCCCGCTTTCGGGCTCTTCGGATCAATCGCTTGATGCCGAAGAAGATTTTCCATGGCATGATTCTACCATGTTAGTCGCCGAACGAATGTCACTGGCTGAAGGCAAGCCGCTTGAGCGACGGATGATGGCCGCTATGGCCCAACTCGATTGCGGGTCGTGCGGTTATCTTTGCAAAACCTATGCAGAAGCAATTGCAACCGGTAAAGAGAAGAGCTTGACACTCTGCACTCCGGGTGGCAGTGAGACGGCGAAATTGCTTCGCAACCTTAATAAAGAGCGCTCACAAAGTAGTGCTCCCGCAGTCTCAGATTTCGAAGTCGCTGCTGTAGCACTGGTAGGTACGCGTGAGAATCTAGCAACGGCCCAGTTGATTGCCAGCAGCCGGCTGAATGGTGCGGGCTCTGCGAAGGACACTCGGCATGTCAGAATTGACTTGTGCGGGTCCGGGCTGCGTTACCACGTTGGAGATGCGCTCGGTGTGCTGCCAACCAACTGTGACCAGTTGATTCAGAACGTCTGCCAAGCCGCACAACTGGACTCACAGGCCGCAATTCACGACAGTACGTATAAGCTAACGTTGGCTGAGGTATTACGTGAACGTTGCTTGCGATCTATTCCAACTGAGCTATGTGAACGAGCTATCGAACGCATACAGCAGAGGCCTAAGCGGAACGGCGACGCAGTCGTTGACGCGGAATTGCTGGAGAGGCTTGAAGCGTTCGCAGATTCGGAATCGTTTGACGAATACGACGTTGTTGAGTTTTTGTCAGAGTTTGGACCGCTAAGTCTGCTGGCTCAAGATCTTGTCGATACACTCGCCCCCCTAAGGCCGCGGCTGTACTCGATAGCCAGCAGTCAAAGCGTTTATCCAAGCGAGGTGCACTTGACCGTCGGTCGAGTTGAGAACGAAGTCCGCGGACGGGCTCGCAAGGGTGTCGCTTCGACGATGTTCGCCGATCGACTTGAACAGGGAGCTCCCTTACAAGTATTTGTACAACCCAATCATGGCTTTACGATTCCCGCCGATCCAAGTTCGGCGACAATCATGATTGGTCCTGGAACAGGTATTGCGCCATTCATCGCCTTTTTACAGCAGCGAGAATTCGAGCGCAGTCAGCAAAGCGACTGTGGTGAGAATTGGTTGTTCTTTGGCGACCAGACGCGTGCGTCCGACTTTCTCTATGAACAGCAACTTACCGGGTGGCTCGAATCCGGCTTGCTCCGTCGACTGGACTTAGCCTTCAGTCGCGACGGATCAGAGAAAGTTTATGTTCAACATCGAATGCACGAGCACGGTGCTGAACTATTCCGTTGGCTTGAATCGGGCAGTTACTTTTACGTATGCGGCGATGCGCAGCGTATGGCCCGTGATGTGGAGCAAGCTCTGCTCCACATCATTGTCGCTCATGGCGGCCACACCTTGCTTGCTGCCAAAGATTACCTCAAGTCCATGCGGCAGTCGGGAAGATATGCGACCGATGTTTATTAGTGTAGAACATTTGTCCTCAAATGTTCCTCACGATGGGTGTAACCGGCGTTCCGCCGATTAGCACGCGAGGGGAAGTGATTGATAGTCAACGATTATATCGCGATGCGGATGATTGAGTTGGCTTTCACGTTACCCAAACCGAGTTGAAATTGACCTACAAAGGTGAATCGCTCATGAAAGGCAAAAAAGGCGAAGGAGCCCTCTCTCTACTTTTCGTGCCTTTTGTGTTTTTCGTGGTTCAAAACGAGCTGGGTACGTACATGACTAAAATTCTGTTCAAAGACGAATGAAGCGTCGATGTGGCGAGACTTGGTATGGAATTTCAAGCGTTACTTTGGCCGAGCTGCCTGTGCAGGCAGTCCAGAGTCCGTCCGCCGCCACGCGATTTCGCTTATAGCTAATAAGTCATCGGTCCACCTAGCACGCTAGGATAGTGGCGATCAGCGAAAAGTGTCAAATTGCACTACCTGCGATCTTTTTCTTCGCCAGCTGAGTGATCGCAGCCAGACATTCCGCAAGAAGTCCACCAGCGAAGGTATAGAAAATGTCAGCGAAGCTGAATCCTCGGCTGGGTATCCATAACTGCAAACACTCAAACAGCGTCAGCAAGGCAACAATCAAAGCCAGCATGGATCGACGAATGAAATTCCAATCGCGGTGCCATAGCAGTAAAGCTGGCGGTGCAGCAACACAGAGCATCATAATCAGCGTACGCAGATCGTAGTTCTTGTCGAGCCACAGAACCCAAGTGCTCGGAAGAAATCCAAAATCGCCAGCGGTCGTCGTCGATTTGAGCACCGCGATCCCTGCCATCAACAGCGTCATTGTTATCCAACCAACGACAGCAACCAGCCTCCAGTGGAAAATGAAACGCCGTTGTTCAACCGTCGATGGACGTCGCTCCAAATCATTTCTCCAAAATCTCTTGAGGAATCGATTGCGGAATTCGTTCCCAGATGCTTCAAAGTTATCGCCGTGGCGCAGCGCCAAGTTGTCCGCAATGTTCGGGTTCATGGCTAATTCTATCAGTGCTTTATCGAAAGCATAAGTGTCGCCCGGTCGTGCAACGCGGCCGAGGCATTTGACAATTTGGGCCAGAGCCTCGATCGCCTCGCTAGTGGCATAGCTTTGTACTTGCGCGCGAAGAAAGTAAGTCCTTTAAATTGTGGTCTGTGAAACCGCCATCAAACATGGCTGTCCTACCGCCCCACGCAACCTGAATGAAGCCGCCATTAAGGCCGCTATGAGATAGTTTCAACAAAGATCCTTTAAATCAGGGCTGTGGATCGTCTCTTAGTCGCAAAAAAGCGTATCTTAATTCTTCCGGTTGCGGCCCGAGAATCGCTTTCCGTTGCGAGGGGTATCTTGTCCGAGTCTTTCTTTTCAACATCCTATGAAGCGGCGCGGCAGAAATTTCTGGACGCAGTGCTGCGCGCAGGTGGTCGGACTAAGTCCTATACTCTTGAGCACAATACGAACACTTCGCTTTCGATGGATGTTGGCATCCTCGGTGCCGAAGTAGGCTCAACGCTTCTGGTCTCGTCTGGCTTACATGGCATCGAAGGTTTTGCAGGAAGTGCCATTCAGCTCGCATGGTTGGATCAGTTCGCTCGACGTAGCCCGTCAGACAACACAATTCGCTACCTACTTATCCACGCAATCAATCCCTTTGGTTTTTCAAATCTTCGACGTGTCAATGAAGATAACGTCGACTTGAACCGGAACTTTATCACTCCTCACGAGCAATACGCAGGCGCCTCGGATGGCTACCAGCGATTGAACCGTTTTCTAAATCCTGCCTCGCCGCCTTCCAATCTTGAATTTTTCAAACTCAAGGTCTTGTGGAACATCCTGCGGTTTGGGTTACCCAAATTGAAGGAATCGATCGCTTGTGGCCAGTACGAGTTTCCAACGAGCATTTTCTACGGTGGGCGACGATCAAGTTGGTCGACTCAAATCATACAGCAGCAATGTGATGAATGGCTTGCATCAGCGTCCTCGGTAATTCATGTCGATGTTCACACGGGGCTAGGGAAGTTTGGTTTATATAAATTGTTAGTCACTGAATCACAGCCTGAGGAAAGTTTAACTTGGTACCAAGCAACTTACGGGGCCGAAGCTGTTGAGTTAATGACCCAGCCAGGCGGAACCGCTTATCAGGCCTCTGGTGTATTTGGCACTTGGATGCAAAAGCATTTCAAAGATATCGAGTATCATACCGCGGGGGCAGAATTTGGTACCTATGATGTCGTACGAATACTAGCTGCCTTGCGAGCAGAGAATCGCGCTCACCACTATGCGTTGCCGGAAAGTTCCGTGTACCGGCAAGCCAAGCGGGAACTATTTGAATGCTTTTGTCCATCTTCTGTTCAGTGGCGTGAAAACCTCATCCAATCAGGCTTGCGGATTATCGAGCAAAGTGTCCAGGCACTTAAACGAGGACGCCCCATCCGCTGACGAGATTACTTGGACCGCGGAAGTCCCGTCCGCTAGCGCGGCTCGCTTGATTATGCGTCAGTGAGCGAGGCGTCGGCGGTCCCAAAACAGCCGACTTCGAATACAATTTGAATCTGTCGTAGTCGGTAAGTCATGTAGACGTTACAGATAGGCTTGGATGAACATGAACCCCAACTGGAATTGTGTAACGAGCGGGGCCAGAGCTTTCACTAAGGTGATGTGCTTGGCGTTACTTGTATTGCTACCAGGCACTTTCCTTTCATCCACTATAATGGCAGCCAGTGACGAAGCGGAACTACTCTTTGTACGGCGCATCCAACCGCTGCTCAATGAAAAGTGTTTATCCTGTCATGGCAACGATGAGTCGGACGTTCAAGGTGGACTCGATCTCCGTTCGCTGTCTACCGTGCTCGAAGGGGGCGATCAGGAAAAGCCGGTCATCGTCCCAGGGAGACCAGATGATAGCCCCATCTATCATGCGATCCTTCGAAACCACGGCGTCTGGCGACCGATGCCGCCCAAGGAAGCAGACAAACTTGACGCGGAACAGATTGGATGGGTCAAGCATTGGATAGCAGGCGGTGCTCCGTGGCCGGATCGTGAGCGAGCTCAGTCGATCGCAAACGCGAATGCCGTCACGTGGTCGGCAGAGGATGGTATCGTTGTAAAGACAACTGGAGCACTTTCGCATGAGTGGGCGAACCGCCGCTACAAGCCTGAAGGCTTATGGAGTTATCAGCCTGTTCGCAAACCTGCCGTCCAACACTCGAGCGATGAAAACCCAATTGACGCCCTCATTACACTGCGGATGCCGAAAGGTTTGAATGTGGCTCCCGCGGCAGATGCGCGAACTTTCATTCGGCAAGCAGCCTTCGATCTCACCGGCTTACCTCCTTTACCGGATGATATTACTGAGTTTGAAAAATCGTTTGCGGCTGACGCTGATGAAGCAGTGAGGGCACTTGTTGATCGCTTACTTGAATCGCCGCACTATGGCGAGCGGATGGGACAGCACTGGCTCGACGTGACTCGATATGCCGATAGTTCGGGTTTTGCGAACGACTATGAACGCGGTAATGCGTGGCGCTATCGTGATTATGTGATTCGCGCATTCAACAGCGACAAACCCTACGACCAGTTTGTCAAAGAGCAGATCGCTGGCGATGAGCTCGAACCAGAAAAGTCCGAGGCGATCGTTGCGACTGGCTTTCTTCGGATGGGTCCTTGGGAGCTGACTGGAATGGAAGTTGCGAAAATCGCCAGGCAACGTTTCCTGGACGATGTGACCAACAGTGTGGGAGAAACCTTTCTGGCTCATTCACTGCAATGCGCTCGCTGCCATGATCACAAATTCGATCCGATACCTACGCATGATTACTATGCCATGCAAGCCGTCTTTGCGACTACGCAGCTTTGTGAAGGATCAGCGGCATTCTTGCAGGGCGAGAACAAGGAGGGCTTTGAAGAGCGCCAGTATCTTGAAATGATCGCTGAGGAGCATCAAGCAACGTTGGCGAAACTGGACGCCGTGTTGCTTGAGAATGCTCAGAAGTGGTTTAATGAAAAAGGGCTCGATTCCGCTCAGTGGATGGCTGCGGTTGAAGCGGCTAAGCAGCTCGATAGCACGAAGAAAAACAACCGAAAAGATTATGCCGATCTGTTTGCCGCGGCTCGCAATTCGCTTTTAAAAAAAGGAGTGCCTGAAAATGAATTCCCACCCAAACTAGTTGGCTTCACCATCGATCAGTTTGGCGCCGAACGAGTGGCTCGCAAGGGATATGAACGTTTAAAATGGCAGCTGGATCGCTATGAACCTTTTGCGTTGGCCGTTTACAGCGGTCGCACCGTTTCGATGAAATCAGTTCTATCACCGATCCGTATCCCCAAGAATAGATTGACCGAAGGCGATCTGGAAGAATCTTGCATTCATGTTGGAGGCGATCCATTTTCTGAAGGACCAAAAGTAAAACCTGGCGTGCTTAGCGTGCTCGATCCGACTTTGCAGGTGAGCATTCCCGAGGGTATTGAAGGTCGTCGCCTAGCATTGGCCGACTGGATCGCGAACAAAAACAATCCGCTTACAACTCGAGCCATCGCAAACCGGATATGGATGTGGCACTTCGGTGAACCCATCGCCGGAAACCCCAACAATTTTGGCAGCACTGGTAAACGGCCTACACACCCCGAGTTACTCGATTGGTTGGCAGCAACCTTTGTCGAACAAACCTGGTCTTTCAAAGCCATGCATCGCGTCATCATGACCAGCGATGCGTACCGCCGAAGCTCAAAACATTCGAATGTAGAATCGCTTAAGGAAAAAGACCCGACCGGCAGCAGCTTCGCGGTCTTTAAGCCGCGTCGGTTGAGCGCTGAGGAACTGCGGGATGCAATGCTATTCGCAACAGCTGAACTCAATCCGATGGTTGGCGGCATTCCCAATCGGCCTGAAATCAATTCGGAAGCTGCGATGCAGCCTCGGCAAGTGATGGGAACCTTTGCCGCAGCTTGGGTACCGAATCCGAAGCCCGCGCAGCGCAACCGCCGCTCAATCTACGCTCTCAAGTTACGAGGGCTCAATGATCCCGCGATGGAAGTCTTCAACGCACCATCTCCAGATTTTTCTTGCGAGCGACGTGAGGCCAGCGTAGTTACGCCACAAGTCTTCGCGATGTTCAATAGCAAAGCCAGTCATGCACGAGCTCTCGCCATGGCAAATCGTGTGGTGAATGAATCGCAGAGGGATAATGCGCACGGGGATGATGCTCACAGTGCTCAAGCTGCCATCGCACTTTGTTTTGAATTAGTGCTTGGACGCCCACCGCATGCTCATGAGCTCAAAGCGTGTATTGAACACTGGCGTGAAGTCGAATCGACGCTTCCTGACAAGCCTACAGTCGACAATAAACCGCCGCTGGAAGTCCGTCGTGAAGCTGTCGAAGAAAACACGGGGGAGCGGTTCTCGTTTATCGAACGACTACATGCTAACGCTGACTTTGTCCCAGACCTCCAGGCCGCTGACGTTGCAGTCCATCCTCGCGCATTAGCCGAGGTATGCTTGGTGCTATTCAATTCCAACGAGTTCGCCTATGTCTACTGAAGTTCCTCAGAGTCCATCGCGGCGTGGGTTTGTCCAAAGTCTAGGCACAAGTCTTGGCAGTATCGCGTTCGCGTCGATGTTATTGGCAGATGACAAGGCAAATCCACTGGTTGCAAAGCCGGGGCATCTTCCCGCGAAAGCAAAGAACGTGATCTTCTTGATGATGGAGGGTGGGCCTTCGCATATCGATACGTTTGACCCCAAGCCAGAACTTGCCAAACAGCATTTAAAGGAGTTTACTCGTAATGGCAAGCAGAAATCGGCGATGGAAAGCGGCGCGCGGTACTATGTGAAGAGCCCATTTACGTTCCGAAAGCATGGGCAAAGCGGAGCCGACATGGCGGACAACTGGACGCATCTAGCCAAAGTTGCTGATGACCTGTGTTTCTTTCGCGGTTGCCAAGTCGACAGTGTGAACCATCCAACCGCCATGTATCAAATGAATTGCGGTAATCGCTTCGGCGGTGACCCTGGTATCGGTGCTTGGGTATGTTATGGCCTTGGCTCCATCAATGAAGATCTCCCTGGCTTTATCGTGCTTCCTGAGGTCAGTTATCCGCAAGGAGGGCCAGCGAATTGGAGCAACGGGTACTTGCCCGCGAACTTTCAAGGCACGCCGCTACGACCCAAAGGATCACCGATTCTCGATCTGACTCCTCCTGAAGGAGTTTCACGCGAGCTGCAACGCAAGAACCTCGACTTGATCACCAAGCTGAATCAATTGCATCTGGCCGAGCATCCAGAACATGAAGAGTTGAGCGCTCGGATGGAAAACTATGAGCTCGCATTTCGCATGCAGATGCAGGTTCCAGAGACACTCGACCTTTCGAACGAGAGCGCCGCGACTCATGAGGGTTACGGTATCGGCAACGCGGCAACCGATGCGTTTGGTCGCAAATGTTTGTTAGCTCGCAAGCTTATCGAGAAGGGCGTCCGCTTTGTACAGCTTTACAATGGCTCCTGGGACAGTCACGACTACATCGAGCGAGCTCATGGCAATTTGGTGCGAGCGGTCGATCAGCCGATTGCAGCCTTGATCACGGATCTTAAGCAGCGTGGTTTGCTGGAAAGCACACTAATAGTCTGGTGTGGTGAGTTCGGACGCACGCCCGACAATGGAGTCCGCGGTGGCACAGCCTATGGCCGCGATCATAACCCGAGCGCCATGACGATCTGGATGGCCGGGGGTGGATGTAACGCGGGCCACACGATTGGCGCTACCGATGAACTTGGCATGAGTGCGGTTGAAGAAGTGCATCACGTTCGCGACTTTCACGTAACGCTATTGCGATTATTGGGGCTCGACGACAACAAGCTCACCTATTACCACGCCGGCCGTTTTAAGCAGCTCAGCCAATTCGGCGGGACAGTGATCAAAGAGCTGATTGGAGAGACTTGAGACTTGAGACTTGAGACTTGAGACTTGAGATGGCGCCTGCGATCCTGCCCCGCCCCTCGCCCCGTACTGAGAGCGTCCCGCTTAGGAGTTTGAACTGAAGCTGATCATTGCGGTGGCATAGTCTTATCAGCCGGAAGGCGTTAGCCTCTGGTTGTGTATTGAACCGGAGGCTAACGTCGGCTAACGCCTTCCGGCTGATAGATCACCTGTAAATCCGCGTTTTCAAGTTCATTCCTAAGCGGGACGCTCTCTACCCGGGGAGAGGGGGGCGGGGGGTGAGGGGCTGAGTCCTGGAATTGGACCTAAGTCGTAAGCGACGGATTAAGATCGGGTTCATCATTGATGAGACCACGATATCGATATCAAACACGATCTTGTAGTCAAGACAACTGAAACAGTGACATAAACATTGAACGGAGGTTCTGATTTAATCGTTCTGCGACTTCAGAACTTAGCCCCCTCAACAGTTCCATGGCTAATTTGACGCCAGCGTCTATACGGATGTTGTCAGTATCCCTCATGAAGTTATTCGCGTTAAGCAACAACTGTGCCAAGTTTGGCGCATGGATTGCTGCAACGTTGGCAATGAACCTGCCGAGGTCCTTTGATCTCGCCGCAGCCCGTGTCAATTGACTTGCAATGGATGCATCTTTGCCTCAATCTCGAACATCAAAAAGTGGCTCGCATAACGCGTTTTACACGCTGGGCACGTGCCTGATGGTTTTGTCGTTACTGTATTTTGGACGACCAGTTCTTCTGCCAGTAGCGTTGAGTGTCTTGCTGGCATTTGTTCTTACACCATTGGTATTATTGTTGGAGCGTTGGCGGTTGGGACGTATCCCGTCCGTGCTTGTGGCCAGCGGATTGGCTTTTGCGTTGATTGGTATTTCTGTTTGGGCGTTGGTTTCACAGCTCCATGGACTTGCGGCCGATTTACCCAGTCACCGGATGGAGATCAAAAATAAAATCAGTTCGCTAAGTGTCGGAGAAAACTCGACCCTTAGCCGCCTAACGGAGATGTTTGACGATGTGCTCGGAAATCGAACACAGGCCACAGCTAATAAAATCGAAGAAGGGGCCGACTCAGAAACTTCGCCCCCAACAGAATCGTTAACACCAGCACCGCAGACCATTGTGATCCGCGAGAATGAGTCATCGCAGTTTTCAAGAGCTGTCGAAATTTTTTTGCCAGTTGTCGAGCCCTTGGCCAGTGCGGCTTTGGTCATCGTCTTAGTTATGTTTCTGTTGATTCGACGCGAAGACGTGCGATTCCGAATGATTTCGCTGATGGGTGACGCAGCGCTCACCGGTACCACGCGATTGATGGGCGACACCGCCGAGCGAGTGAGCAGCTATCTGTTGAATCTACTGCTGGTGAACGCAGGCTTTGGACTTTGGTTTGGAATAGGGCTTTATCTCCTCGGAGTGCCCTATGCGGCGCTTTGGGGGTTTTTGACCCTTTGCTTTCGCTTCATTCCTTTTTTAGGCAGTCCAGCATCGGTACTTTTTCCACTGCTGATCAGTTTTGCTACTTCGGAAGGCTGGTCGCAGACAATCTATGTCGCGATCTTTTTCTTGGTGTCGGAACTTATTACGAACAATGTCATCGAGCCGATTGTGTTTGGAAAGTCGACTGGACTGACGCCGATTGCGTTGTTGATCGCAGCGCTTTTCTGGGCTTGGCTTTGGGGGCCAATCGGTTTGCTATTGTCGACGCCACTCACTGTTTGCTTAGTCGTGCTGGGCCAGCATTTGCCACAGTTGAGGTCGCTGAAAGTTCTGCTTGCGGAGCAGCCGGTGCTCGATTCGCGGTTGCAGTATTTCCAACGCCTATTGGCAGGCGACGAACGGGAAGCGGACAAGGTATTTGATGACTATGTGAAAGATTTCGGGCAAGACCGTGCATTCGACGAAGTTGTTATTCCAGCATTAAAAGTTACACGGCGAGAACGGGATACTGGTGTGATTACGGCGGATGAGCAGCGCTTCATCTGGGAGTCAGTCCGCACTTCGATTCAACGCACTTCCATTCCTCAAATCGATGCACGCCCTAGCGAGCCCCCTTCAGATTTGAAGATCTACGGTTATCCAGTGCATGATCCTGCCGAGGAGATCATGCTCGCGATGCTCGATGCCTCGCTGGGGTCTATGGCGACGATCAAGCGATTGACAACGAAGCATTTGCCCAATCGAGTGATCGACGAAATTGCTCAACAACAACCTGCGTTCATTGTTCTGGCCCTCTTGCCACCCGGCGGCTTGCCACAAACAACCTACATCTGCAAGCAGCTTAAGGAAAAATGTCCCAACAGCCGGATTGCGGTGTTGTACGGCGGCAAGCCCAAACATTATGACGATCTGCTGGTGAAGTTGCGTGAGTCGGGTGCGAGCTATCTGACAACTTCGATTGAACAAACAAAACAACAGATCATTGGAAGTCTTGACGACCAGTCGCCCAAGCCTAAGGAAAATGTCCTTGTCGACGCGGGCAAAGATCTAACGAACATTCCGGCAAATGCTGTCGTCGAGGGCCTAGATCATGCGTGAAGTAATTGGGGACGTAACGCTCCGTGCGCACCAGCAGCGATATTTTGTGCCGGCGTTGTTGATGATTGCAACAACCACCTTAATCATTTGCACGCTGGTCATCTATCGCAATGTAAAGTCCTTTGCAGAAACGGCCCAGTGGGTTTCTCATAGTCGCGAAGTGCTCGGCAATATCGAAGGAGTGACTGCGGCTCTGACCGAAGCGGAGTCATCGGCTCGAGGCTTCTGGATTTCCGGCAACGAAAAATACCGACAGGACTTTGACCGAGCTACCGAAGTGGCCAAACGATTGCATGCTGATTTAACTCGCTTGACGGTCGATAACGATGAACAGCAAGAACGCTTGGTTGAGCTGCATAGAATCATTGAACCTGTGCTGATTCAACAAAGACAATTCATGAGCATGCGATCCGAAGCAGGTGATCAAACGGCTGTCGATGCATCGGTTCTTGAGCAAGCGGTTGAGTCAATGCTTCCGATCAAGACGCTGGTTAGCGATTTCCGCAGCCACGAAAATCAACTGCTGGCACAACGTAATGAAGACTACACTAAAAAATTCCAGCAAACCTTGACGACCTTGGTCCTTTCAGCACTGGTCCTGGCTGGACTCATGTGTGGAACTTATTACGTCTTAAGTCGCCACTGGAAATTGCAAGAAAAGGCCGCGAAAGATTTAGCTGTATACACTCGTGAACGTGGCGAATTGCTGCGGTACAACGAACGACTGTTGGAGTCGACCGGCGAGGGGATTTATGGAATCGATCAAAATTATAATTGCACGTTCATCAATCGGGCGGCAGAGATCCTTTTGAACCTGCGGCGCGAGGATGTCCTGGGGAAAAACATGCACACGATCACACATCATACCGACGTCGCTGGGCAGCCGTATCCCGCCTCAAATTGTCCGATCCTAAAAGCACTGCGAACCGGAGGCGGCTGTCAAGTCGATAATGAAGTGTTTTGGCGCTCTGACGGGACTTCGTTTCCCGTCGAATACACCTCCTTTCCAATTCGAAATCAAAGTGTAATCGAAGGTGCGGTCATTACATTTAAAGACATTACGCTTCGCTTGCGTGCGCTTCACGAATTAGAATCGGCAAAGCGAGCCGCTGAAACCGCAAACGAATCCAAAAGTCAATTCTTGGCAAACATGAGTCATGAATTGCGCACGCCGCTCAACGCCGTGATCATGTATAGCGAACTACTGGCTGAAGAAGCCGAAGATGCCAACGTTCCCGACTTTGTTCCTGATTTGAAACGTATTCGTTCCGCTGGAAAGCACTTGCTGGATCTAGTGAACAGCGTGCTTGATTTGTCAAAAATCGAAGCTGGAAAGATGGAGCTATATCGGGAATCTTTTGATGTGAAGGCGATGGTTGACGAAGTCGTCAGTACGATCGAGCCACTGATCGATAAGAACCACAACCGAATCGAAGTCAAGATCAGTCCTGATGCCAACAAAATGGACGGTGACGTAACTAAGCTGCGGCAAGTGCTTTACAACTTGCTGTCAAACGCTTGCAAGTTCACAGATAACGGCCTCATTAATCTTAATGTTGAACGCAACAACGCAACGAACTTTATGATTTTTTCGGTCACCGACTCGGGGATCGGCATGACCGAAGAGCAGGTCTCGCGTCTGTTTCAGCCGTTTATGCAAGCCGACGCGTCAACGACTCGCAAGTATGGTGGAACCGGTTTGGGGTTGGCCATTATTCGTCGATTCACGGACCTCATGGGAGGTGAAGTGACCGTCGATAGTGAACGCGGACGAGGCACGACTTTTACAATCAAGGTGCCCTTACTTTCGGCACAAACGCCGTCTGAAATTGCTCAGACCTCCGAGCAGGATGAGTCGATTATGAAAGCAATATCAAGTTCCACTTCCGCTACGGTGACAGTCCTGGGTACAGTGCTTGTGATTGATGACGACCCGGCGATTCGCGATATCCTCAGTCGTGTGCTGGTCAACGAAGGCATTCGCTGTATTACCGCTGCAGATGGAGGGGAGGGGCTGCAGATGGCACGTGAGTACACGCCGGATCTAATTATTTTAGACGTGAACATGCCCAAAGTTGACGGTTGGTCAGTGCTTCTGACTTTGAAAGCTGACCAGCAACTAGCAGATATTCCGGTCATCATGCAATCGGTTAGTGAAGACCGCGAATTAGGATTCGTGCTGGGTGCTTCGGAGTACCTAGTAAAGCCTATTGATCGAGTCAAACTGGTCTCGTTGCTACGTCGCTATTTGATTGCCGACGATGCGTCGATTCTTATCGTCGATGACGATGAAACGATCCGCCGGGCACTGGATCGAACGCTGCGCAAACAGGGCTGGAGAATAATCCAAGCGGGTGATGGCGCAGAGGCTTTGCAACGACTTGACCATGAACGACCTGCTCTGATTCTGCTGGACCTCATGATGCCCGTTATGGATGGTTTGGAATTTCTTGAGCATCTCCGCGAACATGAACAATGGAAGACTATTCCAGTGGTAGTGCTGACGGCCAAAGAGTTGACCGAAGACGACCGAACACGACTCAACGGCGGCATCCAAAAGGTTTTGACCAAAGGCAACTCCAGTCGCCAAAGATTGCTCGACGAAATCCGGCGTGTCGTTGCAACTGTGACTGCGAAGGCACCGGTCGTATCTGTCATCGCAACGACTTCGGAGGCGAAATGAAAGCATCAACGAAAACAGTTTCACGGTCGCTCCTGCCGGGCGCGACCGCCTTGCAAGAGTTCGTTTGTTATGCACGGTCACACTTGGCAGGCGTGACAGAACAGGGCTCCGTAAAGACTACGAAAACTGCTGGCAACACTTCATCGCAATGAAACAAAACCCAACTTCCAGAATGACTCAGTACTTATTAAGACAATGGATTAACATCAATCATGCCACGAATACTAATAGTTGACGACAACGAGGACAACCGCGACGTCTTGGCCAGACGACTGCAACGCCGCGGGTTTGATATCGCTACAGCCAATGGCGGCCGCGAAGCAGTTAAGCAAGCGAGCGATGACGCTCCTGACTTGATCCTGATGGACATGAATATGCCGGAATTGGATGGATGGCAAGCGACAGGTCAGATTCGGGCAAATGGAATCAGTGTGCCTATCATTGCTTTAACCGCACATGCGATGCAAGGCGACCGCGAGCGGGCGATCGAGGCTGGTTGTACGGACTACCATACCAAACCGGTTGAGCTGGATAAGTTGATGGAGCTGATCGAAAAACTGTTGACGAATTCGGCAGAGGAGATCGGCTCGTGAAGACGGGGAAGATTCTCGTCGTCGATGATAACGAAATGAATCGCGACGCACTTTCACGCAGGTTAAAGCGTTTGGGCTACGAAATCCGTGAAGCCGAAAGCGGCTATCACGCTTTGACTATGGTCGAGGAAAATAGTTTTGACTTGATTCTGCTCGATATCCTGATGCCTGGACTTAATGGGCTGGAAGTACTTCAACAGCTTCGACAAGTCCATTCGCCGACACAGTTGCCGATCATCCTAGCCACTGCGCTCAGCGAATCCGAGGATGTGGTTCGCGGTCTTAACTTGGGGGCCAACGACTACATTACCAAGCCGATCGATTTTCCGATTGTTAAGGCGAGAGTGGAAATGCAGCTCGCATTGAAGCGCGCGTCGAAGGAGCTGCAAGTTGCTAACGACCGAATGCAACGGAGTTTGAATGCAGCCTTTGCTGTCCAACAGGCAGGACTGCCCAACCGTTTGCCCGAGCTTGGCGGGTTTCATTTTGATTGGCGATTTGAACCGTGTGATGAGCTGGCCGGTGACGGTTTACACGTGCGTGAGTTCGGCAATCGATGGGTCTCAATCTGCTTATGGGATGTAAGCGGCCATGGCGTTCCAGCGGCTCTACTATCGGTTTCGATCGCTCATATATTGAACGACACTCAAGCAGGTTCGGTGCGTCTACACAACGAGGTCGATGCGCCCTTTGCCATGCCACGCAACGTGATTCAACGGCTCAATGAACTGTTTCCCATGGAGCGAACTGAGCACTTTGTAACGATGATCTACGGTGTACTCGATACGCACTCGGGGAGTTTCATTTACTCCAGCGCCGGACACTGCAATCCTATTCACTTGAGTGCCAACAGCGGAGCGATGGAACCTCCCTTAAGTGGCCTACCGATTGGAATAGGAGATATAGATAACGAACCGTATGACGAGCGAACGATTGAACTTGCTAAAGGTGATCGGCTGTATCTCTATTCCGATGGAATGGTTGAAGAAATGGACGAAGCGGATCAAAGCTTTGGCGAGTTGCGACTGAAAGAATATTGCCAACAGCAAGCTGGTGAAAAACTGGAACGCGTTTTGGATCATTGTCTCGACTTGCTTCGCATACATGCACAACGTCCCAAGTTCATCGATGACGTTACCTTGCTGGCGGTTCAACGCGAGTAAGGATCGATTGTTAATTGACTCGTACCAGGGTGTTATTATGAACCGTAATTTTGGCATCTTCGAACGCGCTGCCACAGCGGCAAGTGCTTGGTCAGGGTCTACAACTGCACTAGTGATCGCTGCAAGCACGATCGCGGTTTGGGCCATTACGGGACCGTTTTTTGGATACTCCGACACATGGCAGTTGGTAATTAATACAAGCACGACGATTGTCACTTTTTTAATGGTGTTTCTAATTCAGCGAGCCCAAAACAAGGAGTCCTTGGCTTTTCATTTGAAGCTCAATGAAATTGTGGCGGCACTTCCAGGGGCGAGCAATCGTTTGATCAATATTGAAGATCTCAGCGAGAAAGAGATCCGAGTCTTACATCAGCATTATTCAAAGCTCTCCGAGTTGGCTGGCCGCGACGATAAGCTGACAGAGTCGCATTCAGTCGAAGAGGCCGTCGATCGGCACCAACACAAACGACAACGCCCAGTCGGCCAAGACCAGTGCACGTAAGCTGGAGAGTGTTGACTTAATAGCAATTGCTCATGTGTCGCATAAGTGTATGCAAAGTAGTACTACAGCGCAGCATTGTCGCCTTTTGCTCCGCAAAAGTAGCGAGAGATCTGTCATTGGCATCGAAAGCTCCATAGTGCGCTGTAGTAGTAGTTGACCCATTTTTCGGAGCGAGGGCGTCCTCGCCCAATGACACTCACTTTGTCGACTTTGCAAAATCGCAACACCTCAGTACGGTTGGACTATTCAGCCGGAACGCGTTAGCCACCGGTTTTTATCCATTAACCGGACGCTAACGCCTTCCGGCTGATAGACTTTAACCTCGGCAAGCGAATACTATCCTTACATTGAGTACAGCAATTCGAAAGTGAGTGACATTGGGCGTCCTCGCC